>CAZFMU010000001.1:0-1753 GCA_964520165.1 uncultured Salinarchaeum sp.
CGACGGTTCTGGACCATCGTGGCCGCCCTTCCGCTGGCGATCCCGAGTTACCTCGGGGCGTTTGCTGCCGTCTCCGCGTTCGGACCGCAAGGCGCCCTTGTTGACGTACTCGCGCCCCTTGGCGTCGAGCGCCTGCCGGCAGTCTATGGATTCGCCGGCGCCGCTGTCGTTATCACGCTGTACACCTACCCGTATGTGTTCTTGACCACCCGTGCGTCGCTGCTCTCACTCGATGCCTCGCTTGTCGAGGCGGCCCGCACACTCAATGCCGGGCGGTGGGCCGCATTCCGTCGGGTGACCCTCCCGCAGATCGCCCCGGGGATCGCCGCCGGGGCGCTGCTTGTCGCGTTGTATGCCCTCTCGGACTTCGGGACGCCAAACATCATGCGCGTCGATGTCTTCACCCAGTTCATCTACGCCCGGTACAACGCCTTCATGCGCGATTACGCCGCGTTACTCTCACTCCAACTCGTCGCGGTGACCCTCGTTATCCTGTTCGTCGAATCGCGGATCGGCGTCAGTGCCGACAATGCCTACGCCGGCCGGGAGGGGCAAGGGAACCCCCTTCGGCTTGGGCGCTGGCGCTACGCGGCGATGGTGCTTCCAGCCGGTGTTGGTGCGGTGAGTATCGGCCTCCCGATCGGTATTTTCGGCATGTGGCTACTCCATACCGGGCCCGGGTACACCGGCGGGCGGATGGCGTTCTCCTGGGTGTATGGCTGGCACTCGGTGTACGTCTCACTGCTCGCCGCAGCGGCTGCCATTCTCGTCGCGCTTCCGGTTGGGCTGCGTGCGGCCATCGACGACTCGCGACTTGCCACGCTCGCCGATCGGGTGCCATACATCGGGTACGCAACCCCCGGGATCGTGCTCGCTATCGCGCTCGCGAGCTTCAGCCTTGATCTCCTTCCGGCGGTGTATAAAACGATCCCGCTGCTGATCTTCGCCTACGTCGTCCGCTTTGTTCCCCAGGCAATCGGGTCGATCCGGACCGCCCGTCTCGGGGTCGACCGACACCTGGTTGAGGCCGCCCGGGTGCTTGGGCGCTCCCGGCTTGGAGCCTTCCGATCGGTCACCCTCCCGTTGATCGTGCCGGGGATTGCCACCGGCGCGGCGCTGGTCTTTCTGACAACGATGAAGGAGCTGCCGGCGACGCTGTTGCTCCGACCGCTTGAGTTCGAGACGCTCGTCACCTACATCTGGCGGGTACAGGAGGCCGGCCTCTACGGCCAGGCGGCCGTGCCAGCACTCGTGTTGGTCGGCCTCTCAGGGCTATCGATGGGCGTACTCGTCTGGCGTGGCGGCGACCGCTCGGGTGGCCCCTGACCGCACCGGTTAACCGCTCGCCCGGCAAGCCTCACTTATGGATTCGCGCGTACTCAAGGCCTATCTCGATCACTTCCTCCCGCGGGAGGTTATCGGCCCTGTTGTCGTCGTCTTCTCGCTTGAGGGCGTCATCGAGGGGCTGTTCTCGGCGTACGTCCCAGCAGCATACACCACACTGGGCTGGGGGGTCGTGTTCCTTCTCGCGATTGTCGGCGTCGGCTACTGGGGGAGTGTTGACGAGCCCGATGTTGAGGAGCTTCACGAGCGGCTTGAGGAGATCGAACAGGAGCGAACCGAATCATCCCTCGACACGAGCGAAGACGACGATGCTGGCCTTCAGGACGGCCAGTAGCACCGGCCCGAGAAACAGCCCGATCACCCCGAGCAGATAGATCCCACCCAGCACGCCCACGAGGACCACCGCGGG
>CAZFMU010000001.1:1853-4787 GCA_964520165.1 uncultured Salinarchaeum sp.
TGGTCGCCACGAACCGCTGGTGGAGCGGATTGAGAATGAATGCGAGCAACGCCGCTGCGAGGACGTACTGCAGCAGTGGGGCGACCAGCAGAAAGCCGACGCCGCCAAGCAACGCAATCAGCGCGACAAAGGCCCCGGTACGGGTGTCCATCGCTCAATGCTGACGTGGACGGAGTAATAAACCTCGTGGCGTCATCGACTACGCGTCCCGCGAGTTGGCCTCAACGAGCTGCTCACGCAGGCGCTCGGCAACACCGGCGAGGTACGCTTGACCGAACAGCGCGATCACCAAGGCGCCAGCCGCATTGAACATGAGGTCCCGTACTGTGTCATCGAGGCCGTGTTGGGCCAGCGGCATGGTCAGTCCGGTTGCCGCCGACAGCAGGTCCAGCCCAAACTCGAAGAGTTCCCAGATAACACCAAAGGCGAGGACGATCACAAGAATGTACACGAACGCGAACCGCTTTGGGATGACAATCTCCTCGGTGTGGAGATCAATCGCCCGTGTGACCGTGTACCCTGTTCCGGCGACCAGCGAGGCCGATAGAGCATGAGTCAGGTGATCCCACCAAGTGACGAGCGTGTACGCCCCAGCGGATCCAAGGGTGTGTAAGAAGACCGCGGCCGTGAGCCAGAGGCCTAACCAGGGGTCGACCAACACCCGGTAGTTGCGCTCAAGCAGCGCGGGAATGAACGTGACCGCCAGCGCAATCAGGCCGTTCGTGATTGCCTTTGGCTGGTTTGCGATGACCCCGAATCCCACGAGGAGAAGCAACACCCCTTGCATGCCACGCGTGAGGTGCTCGTGCACGTTGTCAGAGTGAAGCAGACGGGGAATCATCGGTTGATCGTTCGACGAAAAAGTGCGCGTAACTGTCTGTCACGACGCCGAAAGTAGCTATCGAAGAGCACCCCGGCGGTCCCGCCAGCGAGGGCGACATACAGCCACTCGATCATCAGCGCCTCGTTCGTGCTCAGAAACTGCGTCCCGAGCAGTCGGTCGGCGTTCCATCGGAAGATCGTCCAGACGGCCGCCAGTGCAAGCGTGGTCAACACGACCAGCACAACGGCGAACCAGTGGGTCACCTGCAGCGTTGTGAACATGTGTAGCTCAACGATGACGAGAAGCGCGAGTCCGGCGAGCGCGAAGTAGGTCGCAAAGGTCCCGACGGTTCCACCGACGAGTCCGCGGATCAATACCGGTAACAGCGCAACGACGAGCAGCTCCCACGGAAGCATCACCCGCCAGTCGCGGTACGCCCCCGGTGGCAACAACACGACACCCGCGGCGGCCGCCACGAACGCGATCCACCCGTAGTCGACATCAAGCACACTGTCGACGAAAACGAGCCCCAGAATCCCAACGAGCGCCCACGCCAACACGGCATTCAGCCGACTATCGCGAAAGAGACGCTCAAGGACCCCCTCGACACGGTCGCTACTGGCCATCACCAAACCATTCGGTCTCGATGATCATGTATGTTCAGTCGGCGACCGCAGTAGGCGGGGTGCCCGAAGGCCGCTTGATCAGTACATGATACACAATCGAAGGCCGCCTTCGTCCTGGGTGTCAAGTTCGACCGACCAGTCGTGGGCCTCCGCAAGCGTCCGGACGATCGGCAAGAGCATGCCTGACTCAGCGTCCGGGACAGCCTCGCCGTATGCGAAGACCGCCTCGGCATCGACCCCATTGAGCGTGGCCCCATCGCCGGCGATCACAACCCGATCGGCCTCTTGGGAGACGGTCACCGTGGTGGCGCCGTTGTGAACGGCGAACCGAAAGGCGTTCTCAAAGAGGTGCTCAAGCCGGGCGGGATCGGCCTCGATCGTCGTGAGTTCGTGAAGCTCCAGCGCAAGATCGCCCGTCTCGGCCCGCGACCAGGCCTGCCGAACAGCCGGGTCGAGATCAACCACTTCCGTCGTCTCGACGCTACGGCCATAGCGGGCGAGGGTCGTTAAATCGGCGACAATGTCGGTCATCCGGTCGGCCATCTGTCCGGCCGTTTTGATGCTCTCGGTGGCGGTGGCGTCGGCCTGGGGATCAAGTTGGGTCTCAACGAGATCGAGGTGGCCCTGGATGACGTTGACCATGTTGCGAAGCTCGTGGGTGATCGCCTCGGCGAAGTCATCAAGCTGAGCCCGCTGGTGGTCGAGTTCGCGTCGCTGGCGTTCGACCCGGGTGACATCAGAAAGCACCACGGCGTGGCCGATCGTCACCTCACCGGCAGCGAGTTCCGTCGTCGTCACCAGGTAGTACGTCTCGGCGTCGTCATCGAGTGACACAACCCGTCCCGTATCGGCGGGGAGAAAGTCCGCAAGCGCCGGGACCGCCTCACGAATCGGCTCACCGGCCGCACCGGACAGTCGGGGAAACAGCGCAACGGCGCTCTCGTTGGCGTCGCGGACAACCCCGTTGCTGTCGAGCAGGACAATCGCCTCCTCAAGTTCGTCGATAAGCTGTTCACGTCCGAAGGTCCGGACCGCCAAGAAGGTGTGATCGGTGACATAGAGCACGCCCAACGCGAAGAGGCCGACCCCGATGGGCTCGTAGTTCATCGGGAGCAACACGTCCGGCTGGAGGTAGCTGATCAGATCGAAGAGCACGGGAAGCCCGGCCAGCGCGACAAGCGCACTCAGTCGACGGGTGGCGTACTGCGAGTCCTCGAAGAGGTCAAAGAGGATGTAAAACCCGATTGCCGAGAGCGCGTAGGCCAGCCCGGTAACGATCCAGTGTAACGGCCCAAGCGTGATGATGAGCTGGCGAAACGGCTCGGTGACGATCTGAGTCGAAAAATACAGGCCGTGGATGGGACTGGTGAGCTTGATTGCGACAATCGCGAGATACGTGCCGACAGCGAGCCGACGGAACAGCGGCTGTCGGTGGTATGATTTCCCGGCGTACGCTGAACAGAAGTACAGCCACGCGCCGACCGT
>CAZFMU010000001.1:4887-48331 GCA_964520165.1 uncultured Salinarchaeum sp.
TCGGCCCGCCTCGCTACATCAACATCGGCGAACCGATCGGGATAGACGACCGATCCGACGTAATAGGCGTTCGCGAGGATCGACCCGAAGTTGCGCATGTCTCGGAACACCGGCAAAAGTGGATAGACCTGCCCCGTCTCGACGGCCGTCAGTTGCCGGAACTCGGGATTCTCGGCAATCTCCTGGCGCACTCGGTCAACGCTCATGACGTCGATGAAGATGCGTTTGGGATCGGCAACCAGCAGGCGCTCGTGGCTGATCGAGACTGCACTGCGATCAACGGCAAGCCCGTCGATGGCGTCCGCAACGCCCGCCAACGTGAAGGCGGTGGTATCGCTGCGTGTCGTCGAGAGGCCATGTGCACCCTGGTAGCGGAAGGCCCCGGCGTAGGCGTGTGCCCACTCGCTTGGCGCGAGATCAGCAGTGCGCTCACGGAGGTCGGCGACGGTCTCCTCGAGAAACGTTGCGAGCGTATCGGCCCGCTCGCGGGTGTCGGTGACCCGGCCGATCAACTGCCAGGTGTCAACAAGCCGGTGGCGCGCCGACTGGTCGTTGATGCGATCGTAGGAAACCATCACGACGGGCGTTTCAGTCTGTGTCGACAGCGTCTCGGCCTGGGTCCGGTCACCGTGGAAGAAGATGACATCGGGATCAACCGCAAGCAGCTGCTCGGGGTTGCCGGTCCGGTCGGCACCGCTCTCGCCGACGATCGGTCGGTCAGCCAACTCCGGGTGGGCCAGTAGGTATGGAATGTCATCATAGGCCGGCTCGGGGATGTTCTCGACACCGACGACCCGATCGGTCAGCCCCATGTATGCGGCCTGTCGGAGCAGTCCCGGACCGATGCAGACGATCTCATCGGCGGTCGCCGGGAGGGTGACCGACCGCCCGACAGCATCGGTCACGGTCGGACCGGTCGGACCGGAAGCGGATTGACGGGTACACCCCGCCATCCCGACAGCGGTGCCGATTCCGGCGAGCACACGACGGCGCGATGGTGCCATGCAAGGAACTCTGTGTGTGCGGTGCCGAAAGCGGATCGATCGCGTCGGGCTACCAGTCGTTGATCGTTGACCGGCCGGTTGGATCATCGGCCAGCACGCGATCAAGCACCACCGGCCTCGCTTTCTGTGAGACGTCCCGTGCTTCTCAGCCATACCCATGCATTAGTACACATTAAACTTTGAACAGGTACAGAGCTTTGCAGAGTTGCATAGTTCATCTGGCCAGCAGTGCATAGATTGAACTGGAATGGATGAGAACCACTCAACCACGATGGGACGCTATCGTGCTCTCATGACCAAAACAGACCGTGAACATATCACAGGAACAGAAAGACCAAGCTGTCTACCGAGTCAGACAGCGCATCCGTGAGGAGTTGCCGGAGGATATCGAAACTCTCCGCCAACACCGACCAGATGTTCTCTCAGAACTCCGCGGGGTCGTGTGCCAACTGCCTCGGGGGCAAGCCCCGTGGCATCCGCCTTGATATTCTGTGACATCCTTGGATCGATCACTCGGATCCGGCTAGTTGCAGCCCGGCCCGCTTGATGATCCGTCGGTCGCGGTCAGGTGTCTGACCGTCAGTTGTGAGATAATCGCCAACCAAGAGTCCATTCGCCCCGGCCTCAAGCAAACGATGTTGGTCGTCCACCGGGACGTTCGCCTCCCGGCCGCCGGCCAGCCGGATGCGCGCCCGCGGGTGAATGAGCCGGTAGATTGCGATTGTCCGCCGGAGGGCCGCAGTCGTGATAGCCGCCTCAGCACCAACCTGCTCGGCAATGGGTGTGCCGTCAACGGGGTTTAAGACATTCACCGGCAACGAGTCGATCCCGATCTCACGAAGGGCGATGGCCGCATCAATGCGATCCGCCGGCGTCTCACCCATCCCAAGGATGACGCCCGCACAAAGGGCCATCCCGGCCGCTCTGGCGATCTCAAGCGTCTCGATGCGGTCCGCAAAGGTATGCGTGCTGACGACCTCCGGGAAGTACCGCCGTGCGGTCTCGATGTTGTGGTTGTATACGGCTACGCCGGCGTCGGCCAGCGCCTCCGCCTCCGAAGGGGTAAGCGCCCCCAGGCTGGCATCGATCCGGAGGTCGGTCTCGGCGTCGATCAGCGCAATCGCCTCAAGAAGCGTTGTAAACTCCTCGGGCCGATCCGTCTGTGAGACTCCTCGACCGGCGATGACCACTCCGAAGCTCTGCGCGCCGTCCGCGGCGGCACGCTTGGCCGCATCAAGCATCGCCGATGGCGACCGCACGTCATGCGGGGTGACATCGGTCGCGTAGTGGGCTGACTGCGCGCAGAACCCACAGTCCTCGGGACACCCGCCGGCCTTCGCATTCACGATCGAACAGGCCGCGACAGTGTCGTCGTGGTGGGCCGCCCGAACGCGTGCCGCGGCACTGGCGACCGCCTCAACTGGGGCCTCTAACAGTCTCATGGCGGTCGTCCGATCGATGCCTCGTCCATCGAGTGCTGTCTCTAGGGCCGCCGTCACGGCCGGATGCTCCACGTCGTCAACCATACGTTTCGATTTAGTTGACGATAACAAGAGCCTTAGGCTCCACCGGCAGATCATAGCACCTAATGGATCGCCCGGTTGTGATGCTGATGACCACGCGTGCGACGCACCACCGGGCTCCGACGACCGCTTGCCGCTCTTAGCACCTATGACGTACTGGTGATCAGCGCAGGGATCTGGTTTCTCGGGAAGTTCCTGCGGTATGCGTTTCCTCCGCTGTTCGGCCAGCTCCAGGGCACCTACGGCGTCTCGAACGCCGAGGTCGGACTTGCCTACACCGGATTCATGGCCGCCTACGCGCTCATGCAGTTCCCCTCGGGCGTCATCGCCGACTACCTCGGATCCGTTCGGGTCATCGTCGGCGGGGCCCTCGTTGCCGCTGTGGGGGCCCTCGCCGTCGGCCCGGCCCCTGGCTTTCTGGCTGTCGCCATTGCAATGGTCGTCATGGGCATCGGAACGGGCGTTCACAAGACCGTCGCCGTGGGACTGCTCGCGCGGGCGTATCCCGGGCAGACCGGGCGGGCGCTCGGGGCCTTCGACACGGCCGGCACCTACGGCGGCGTCGTCGCCCCGCTTGCGGTAACGGCTGTCATCACAACCCCAGCGCTCACCGGATTGCTCCCGGTGGCTGCCTGGCGCGGGCTATTCGTGTACAGCGGGCTACTCGGCATTGGCCTTGCAGTCGCCTTCGCAGCACGCAGTCGAACGATCACTGAGGCCCCGGCGTCGGCGGACGAGCGTCCGGGCGCACGGGCGTATTTTGCCGTCTTTGCCAACCGTCGGTTTCTAGCGTTTGTCGTGCTCTCGATTCTCTTTGGCTTCGCCTACAACGGGCTTGTGGCGTTTCTGCCACTGTATCTCACCGATGTCGCCGGGCTTACCCCGGCGACCGCAAGCCTGCTGTACTCGCTGCTTTTTGCCGTGAGCGTCATCCAGCTGGTCAGCGGCTCGATCAGCGATCGGTTGGGTCGACTCCCCGTCATTGTCGGCACACTCGTACTCGCGGGCGTTGGTCTGGGCGGGCTGTTACTCGCTGGCACCGTCGGTCCGCTTGCCGCTGGTGGGCTGGTGGTTGCCATCGGAATCGGCTCACACGGCTTCCGTCCGGTCCGGGGAGCCTACCTCACAGAGTTGCTTCCTGAGACGGTTGCCGGAGGTGGGCTGGGCGCCGTTCGGACGCTCTTGATGGGCGCAGGGGCGATCTCGCCCGGTGTCGTCGGCGTGCTTGCGGATCAGATCGGCTTTCAGGCGGGCTTCTGGCTGCTCGCCGCTGCGCTGGTGGGAACGGCCGGCATCGCCGTCGGCCTCTGGCTCACGGAAGCCGAGTGACGGTCCGGACGTGGCGTCGGCTACGCCGGCAGCCACTCAGACATTCGCCGATCCGGGCATCTCAGTGGAATAGTACTGGCGTTTCCACTCGTGACGGGCTCTGAGTTCGCGCCGCCCACGTTCGGTGAGCGTATAGGCGTTGGCCCGCTGATCAAGCTGCCCCTTCTCGACGAGACCCTTGTCGACGAGCGTCTCAAGCCCCTGGTAGATCTGACTGGGGTTGAGCTCCGTGCTGTAGTACTCCTCAAGTTCGTCCTTGATCGCGAGGCCGTAAGGCTCGTTCATCCCGGCAACGACGTAGAGCACGTCACGCTGGATGCCGTTCAGGTCGTGCATGCGCCAACAGTCATCCTATCAGTACAAAAGTAAACACCCATTACTAGCTTTGGTTCTTCCTCCTGACTCGTGTATAGACGTGTTAATACTCATCTAACGTGTGGGGCCCGAGGCCACATCCGATCGCCGTGGGTAACGGGCGCGAGAACGTGAGTGCGCGACGCGTCCGCTCGGGCGAGGACGTGAGCCAAATCGCCACAAGTCATTGAACAACAGATTCTTTCAGGTGGTATGATATGATTTACCTATGCCTGCTGTCCCACATCGTGCTCTTTCTGAAGAAAGTCCAGAGGGGATCTGTCTCGTTCGGGATGGAGCAATTACCTACGCAAATAGGCGGCTGACCGAACTGACGGGATATCCTACCGACCAGCTAGTCGGGAAGCCGCTATCGATGTGGATTGACGAGAGCGATCAATCCCGCGTTGAGGCACAACAGCAGGCATGCCGCACCGGAGAACCATCAACGGATCCGATGACCGTGACATTACGGACGCGTACTGACACATGTCGTTCGGTACAGCTGTCGATGCGACAGGTGGAGTCCGACGGCGCCTCGGCGGTTGCGGTGTATACCCGCCCGATACCGCCGCAACGGGCTGCCGTCGACACGGAACGGTCGTCCGCCGACAAGGCAGTGGACATCTTCGATACCATCCAGCAGGATCTCTTTCTTCTCGATGTTACGGATGAAGAGGAGGTGCGATTCGAGCGCATCAACGAACAGAAACAGCAGACCATCAACCGCTCCAATCGAGAGGTGCGCGGTTGTACGCCAACAAGCGTGTTCGGCACAGAGATCGGCGAGCGCCTGACGGCCCGATGTCGTGAGTGTATCGAGCGTCGCGAACACGTCGAATACGAGGAGGCAGAACAGACTGATGACGAATCGACAGTGTGGCGTATTAGCCTCACACCGATCGTAGTCGAGGAGCGTGTCGAGTGGATCCTCGGAGCGGCACACGAGATTACGGAGTTACAACACACCAAACAAGAACTCGAATCGTTGCGCGAGCGGTTCAAACTCGCCGTCCAGGCTGCCCGTCTTGGAGTCTGGGACTGGGATATGACGACCGATGAGGTCATCTATAACGATCACTGGGCGGAGATGCTCGGCTATGAGCCGGCGGAGATCGAGTCACGGCTTGAGGCGTGGGAAAGTCGCATTCATCCAGACGACCGCGATCGCGTGAAAGCGGCGCTTGAGGAGCATATGGCCGGGGAGACCGACTACTACGAAACCGAGCACCGACTTCGGACCGCTGATGGGGAGTGGAAATGGGTCCGTGACGTTGGGACAGTCATCGCGTGGACCGCTGACGGCGCGCCGCGTCGGGCGATCGGCATCCACATTGATATTGATCAGCAAAAGCGGCGCGAACGAGAGCTCAAGCGACGGTCGCTATTCCTTGAGCACTCCTTCGATCAAACACTCTTACTCGATGCCAGCGGACGGGTACAGTATCAAAGCGGACACAATGCCGAGGCGTATCCGGTCTCCTTCCCGCAGCTTCGGGGCGAGAATCCATTGTCATACATTCACCCGGACGACGTCGATGCGGTGGGGCACCAACTCGAAACACTGCTAGATTCGCCTGGACATACCGATACGGCCACGTTTCGGGTGCAGGCGTCCAACGGCGAGTGGCGCTGGGTGGAAGCCCGAGCGCATAATTTCCTCAACAAGCCGATGATCGCCGGTGTCCTCGTTACTGTCCGTGACGTGACCCAGCGCGAGCAGTACGAGCGCCGGCTTGAGTCTCAGCGTGATGACCTACAGATCCTCAACCAGATCGTGCGACACGATATTCGCAACCACCTGCAGCTCGTCATCGCCTACGCCGATCAGTTGGCGGACCGAATGGAGGACAGTGGCGACCAGATCCAGGCGTTGCTCAATGCGGCGTACGCGGCCACAAGTCTCACGCGGAGTGCCCGCGAGGTGACCGAGGCGATGTTACAGTCTGACGCCGAACTGGAGTCCGTTGCGATTCGCCCTGTGCTTGAAACGCAGGTTGAGAATATCCAGGCCCGATATGACAACGCCGTCGTCCGATTCGATGGAACGGTCCCCAACGTGACAGTGCGCGCGGACGGGATGCTCGGATCGGTCTTTCGAAACCTGATCACCAATGCGATCCAACACAACGACAAGGAGTTGCCACGGGTCACCCTGTCTGTGAGGCCAACAGCAGAGATGGTGCGTATCAGCGTCAAGGACAATGGCCCCGGTATTCCGGAGGCCGAGCGTGAACGGCTATTTGCCGAGGGGGCGCAGGGACTCGACAGCGAGGGAACCGGACTAGGGCTGTATCTGGTCAAGATGCTCGTCGATCGCTATCGTGGGGAGGTGACGGTGGACAACAGAGAGCCCGAAGGGGCGATCTTCACCGTCGAAGTTCCTCGTTCCTGATGGTTTGATGGACCACACCTTATCGGCTTCCGTCTGTGTCTCTCGAATCGATGGAGAAAGGCGCAATTGTGTTCATAGACGACATGTTTATTCGAGAGACGATATAGTACACTACACACGTGTCCTCCCTTCAGTCACCACCGGCAGAATTGACGAGGGTCTTTCGCGACGCAGACCGGTCTGTGAGCGAACAGATTGCCGATGCGCTGCAGGTTGGCATCGATTATCTTGATCTTTCGGCCGGGTTGGTGACACGGAATGTCGACGGGAACTGGGAGGTGATCAACGCGGTCGGCGATCGCGCGCTCGTTGAGTCAATCGATCATACGCTGCTCACACGGAGTCACTGTCACGTGGCCGTCTCGGGACAGGAGTTTGGCGTTCGCTGTGCTACTTCGCCCGCCGAGATCACGAATACCCGTGATGACACCGTGATCTTCCAGAGCTACATCGGGGCCCCGATATCCATTGCCGGTGAGACCCGTGGAACCGTCTGTTTCATTGATATGGAGCCCCGTGAGGAGCCGTTTGGCGAGGCCGAGCAGCTCTTTGTCAACCTGCTCTCAAACCAACTCGAAAAGCACGCCGAGCTCGAACGGCATCAAAACCGCCTCGCGAATCAGGCCCAGCAGCTCCGGGCCGAAAAACGCCGGTTCAAGGGCATCACTGAGGCAAGTTCGGACATTATCTTTCGACATAACGCGTCGGGCGAACTCACCTACGTATCCGCCGCCGTTGAGCGGCTGCTTGGCTATGAGCCAGCGGCGCTTGACGGCCGTCCGTTCATTGAGCTCGTGGCCCCCGACGCAACCGAGGATGCGCTTGACCTGTATCGACAGATAATGGCCGGAGACACCGTCGAGGGCGCCGAACTCCGGTTGGTGACGGCCGAGGACGAGGTGCGGCTCTTCGAAATCAATGCGACACCGCTTACAGCCGATCGATGGGAGGAGCCGCGTGTGCAGGGGACTGCTCGTGACATCACGACCAAGCGGCTGCGACAGCGCGATCTGGAACTGAAGACCCGGGCGATGGGTGCAGCCAACGTCGGGGTCGTCATTACCGATGTCACACAGGAGGAGAATCCAGCAATCTACGCGAACGACAAGTTCTGTGACCTCACCGGTTATGATCTTGAGCGCGTTCTCGGATCGAACACCGCGTTTCTCCACGGTGATGCTACCAGTTCGGAGGCTATGGCTACGCTGCAAGATGCCGTCGCCGCCGGAGAGTCAGCGTCGGTTGAAGTACGCTCGTATCGGCGCTCGGGACGGTCGTTCTGGAACGCCATCCGCATGACACCGGTCGAGTCGACCAGCGGGGAGATCATCCGGTATATCGAGTTTCATCGGGATATTACCGAGCGAAAGCGCGAACAGCGGCTCCTTGATGTCATGAACCGGGTGCTCCGGCATAACCTGCGCAATCAGATGGCGATCATGATCGGTGCATCCTCCGAGGCGGAGTCACCGAACGGATCACTAGACACGCTGCGGACGGCAGCGGATGACCTTCTGTCGATCGCTGACCGCGCCCGAGATCTGTATCAACACGCACAGATGGACCGGGAGGTCACACGTATTGAGCCCCGGGCATTACTGGAGGATGTTCGCAGGGACGCGGTCCTATCAACCGGGGCGACCGTCCAAAAGACCATTGAGACAGATCGCGACATTGCTGCCGGCGCAGCTATAAGACACGCTGTTGAGGAACTCCTGCGTAATGCAATCGAGCATGATCCAGCGGATGACACGACGATCTCGGTGCGGGTCACCGACGCTGGCGACGACCTGCAGCTGACTGTGACCGATAACGGACCAGGTATCAACGAGATGGATGCAGCGGCGGTTACCTCCGGAGAGGTCTCACCGCTGGCACATGGCTCAGGGCTTGGACTCTGGGTGGTGAACTGGATCGTGACACGCTACGGTGGGCGGTTCCAGATCACGCCGCGTACGGATGGTTCATCGACCGGAACGAGGGCAACGCTTGAGCTTCCAGCAGTCGGTCCGGACCAAGAACTCACGGAAGCAACGCGGCCGCCAACGACGCTCATTGAGTGAGTCCAATTACGCTCGGGAGTGAGGCCACAGGATGGATCCCAACGCCGCTTCGCCCCGCTCAACCGACGGCTACGACGGTCCGATGGCGCTAGGATCCGACGATCGCCACAACAGCAACGGAGCGATGCACGAAGGCCACGAGCAGCTGTTTCGGCGGCGATTTTTTGTTTCAACACTCCTCTCGATTCCAGTCCTCGTCTATAGTCCAACACTACAGGCGTGGCTCGGCTTCGCTGCCCCGATGGTCCCTGGCAGCGAGTGGGTCACCCCGGCTGTCGCCGTGGTCGTCTTCGCCTACGGGGGTGTTCCGTTTCTGCGGCTAGCTGTTCCGGAAGTCCGAGACCGCTCGCCCGGGATGATGACGCTTATCTCAATGGCGATTTCGGTCGCATTTATTTACAGTTTGGCGACTGTCGTTGTTCCTGCACAGTCGGCATTTTTCTGGGAACTCGTGACGCTAATCGACATCATGCTGCTTGGCCACTGGATTGAAATGCGATCAGTCCGACGGGCCGCAAGCGCTCTTGATGAGCTGGCAGAACTGATGCCGGACACCGCAGAGCGGATCACCGAGGACGGCGCGACCGAGACCGTTGCAGTAAGCAATCTTCAACCCGGCGACCGCGTCCTCGTGCGGCCCGGAGGAAACATTCCAGTCGACGGGACCGTTACCGAGGGCGACTCCGATGTCAACGAGGCGATGATCACCGGTGAGTCCACCCCGGTCTTGAAGACACCTGGCGATACGGTGATCGGAGGAACGGTCAACGGCGATGGGAGTCTTCGCGTCCGGGTTGACGCAACCGGGGAGGAAACGACCCTCGCCGGCATCATGCGGCTTGTCGAGGAGGCCCAACAGAGCCAGTCCCGGACACAGGTCCTGGCTGATCGGGCGGCTGGCTGGCTGTTCTATGTCGCTATTGGGGCAGCGGCCGTGACTGCGGTCGCCTGGACCATCGCACTCTCGTTTGGTGTGACCGTCATCGAGCGGGTCGTGACCGTCCTCGTTATTGCCTGCCCTCACGCTCTCGGGCTCGCCATTCCACTCGTCGTCGCGATCAACACCTCGCTGGCAGCGCGCAATGGAATCCTCGTACGCGACCGCATCGCCATGGAACAGGCCCGCGAACTGGACGCGATCGTCTTCGACAAGACGGGAACGCTTACCGAAGGGGAACATGGTGTCGTCGGAATGGCGGCCGCCGAGGGAGTAACGGAGAAACACGCACTCGCACTTGCAGCAGCCGTCGAGCGCGACTCCGAGCATATGATTGCGCGGGCCATCCGCAACGCAGCCGACGATCGTGGCCTTACAGTGCCCGATGCGACCGACTTTACGGCTATCAAGGGTCGGGGAGTCCGCGCACACGTCAACGGGAAGGAGGTCTCTGTGGGGGGCCCGAACTTATTGTCCCGGCTTGACACTGCGGTCCCACCCGATCTTGCGGACTTCGCGGATGAGGCCGGTCGGAACGCTCAAACAGTGGTGTATCTCGTTCAGGAGGGCGTCCCGATCGCCGCCTTCGCGATGGCCGACACGATTCGTGAGGAGAGCTACCAGACCGTCAGCGCGCTACACGACCGCGACATTGAGGTGGTGATGCTGACCGGCGATGCACAGCACGTTGCCGATGCCGTCGCAACCGAGTTGGGCATCGACACGGTGTTTGCTGAGGTGGTCCCCGAGGACAAGGACAGCAAGATCCAGGAACTCCAACAGCAGGGCAAGCTTGTGGGGATGGTCGGCGACGGTGTCAACGATGCGCCCGCCTTGGCTCGTGCTGACGTTGGAATCGCCATTGGGAGTGGTACGGAGGTGGCCATCCAGGCGGCAGATATCATTCTTGTGAAGAACAATCCGATGGATGTAGTGCGGCTTCTCAGACTGAGTACAGCGAGCTACCGGAAAATGCAGGAGAACATCGTCTGGGCGGCCGGCTACAACGTCATCGCAATACCCCTCGCTGCAGGCGTGCTCGCCCCGATCGGACTCTTGTTGTCGCCGGCCGTTGGGGCTTTATTGATGTCCCTGAGCACAGTAATCGTTGCGATCAACGCCCAGCTGCTCCGGCGCGTGGATCTCTCGATGTCGGCCTGAGTGGCATCCCCCGGCAGGTGGGTCGCAAGCCGGGCATTGATACTATTCCGCCGATCACTCCGTGGAGAGATCATCGGGCTGGGTGCGCGAGAGCCGCATCGCGTTTCCGGTGACGCTGAGGCTCATCCCCATGTCACCAACGACAACCGCGAGCGCAACGCTCACCAGCCCGAGTGGCACCCCAAGGGCGAGCACGGCCTTCACACCGAGGCTCGACCAGATGTTCTGTCGAATCACGCTGTTGGCCCGCTGTGAGAGCCGATAGAGGTATGGCACCTTACCGAGGTCATCACCCATCAACGCGATATCAGCGGTTTCGATGGCCGTGTCGGTGCCGGCCGCCCCCATTGCAATACCGACATCGGCACTTGCCAGCGCTGGGGCGTCGTTGATGCCATCCCCGATCATCGCCACCTCGCCGTACTGCCGGGCCAGGGCCGCAACGGCATCGACCTTCTCCTCAGGGAGCAACTCGGCGCGGTAATCGTCAACGCCAGCCTGCTGTGCGATTGCACGGGCGGTCCCCTCGTTGTCGCCGGTCAGCATGGCGACGTGTTCGATCCCGTGCTCGTGGAGGCGGGCCACCGCGTGTTCGGCCTCGGGGCGAAGCTCGTCGGCGATTCCGATGACCCCGATCAGCCTGGTGGCCGTCCCAACGAGTACGACCGTCTTGCCGTCGGACTCAAGTCGGGCGATGGCGCCGTGTTCGATGTCGGCACACCCGGTCTGTTCGCAGGGTTCCTCAACCGGATCGATCATCCGCCCGCCATCGGTCCGGAGGTGCGTGTGCGCGAGATCGAATCCCAACTCGGTGAAAAGCCCCGGGTTACCGGCGTACCACGTCTCGCCGTCGATCTCGGCTCGGACGCCCTGGCCAGTAATACTCTCGAAGGCCTCAACCGCCGACTGATCCGGGTGACTGTCGCTGGCGGCTGTCCGGATCGCCTCCGCGATTGGGTGCTCACTCCATTGCTCAAGCGCCGCGGCCCGCCGGAGCACCGTCGTCTCGGAGGCGTCTCCAAGCGGGACCACATCGGTGACCGCGAGTTCGCCCGTGGTGAGCGTTCCCGTCTTGTCGATGGCCACCGCGTTGACCGCCCCCATGGTTTCGAGGTGGTTGCCTCCCTTGATAAGGACCCCATGCTTCGCCGCACTGGTGATCCCGGAGACGACCGAGACCGGCGTTGAGATGACAAACGCACACGGACAGGCGATCACCAGGAGGGTGAGCCCGCGGATGAACCACGTCTGCCAGGCACCATCGACGGTGTGTGTGAACCCAGCGAGTGCGACTGTGACATTCCCGGTGATGACAAGCGGGGGGAGAACGGCGGTGAGCACCGCCAGAACGACTACTATCGGCGTGTAGTAGCCCGCGAACCGATCGACGAACTGTTCTTTCTCGGTTTTCTGCTCGCGTGCGCCCTGGACCAGATCGATAATCTGTGCGAGCATCGAGTCACTCGCAGCCGCGGTTGCCTCGAACTCAAGATACCCCCCGGTGTTGATACTGCCTGCATACACCTCATCACCAGGGTGCTTGTCAACCGGAACGCTCTCACCGGTGATCGGGGACTCATCGACGGCACTTTGGCCCTCACGGACCACTCCATCAAGCGGAATCCGCTCACCAGGGCGAACGACGACAGTCTCGCCCACCGTCACCGCCTCAGCGGGAACGGTCCGTTCTTCGTCGCCACGGCGAACGGTGGCCGTCTCCGGTGAGAGATCCATGAGTTCGCGAAGGGAGGTCCGTGCCCGATCCATTGCGTAGTCCTCAAGGAGTTCGGCAACGCTGAACAGCACGGCGAGGGTGGCGGCCTCAACAAAATATCCGATCCCTGTCGCCGCGATGATTGCGGTTCCCATCAGCAGGTCGATGTCGAGACTCCGGGCTCGGGCCGAGTAGTACCCGTTGCGGATAACGGGGAGTCCACTGACGAGGGTCGCCCCGAGAAAGAGCATGTCTGCACCGGTCACCGCCGTCCCGAGCGGCTGGACAACAAAGAATGTCCGATCGCCGAGGACGAACGCCATGAGGAGTCCGAACACCAGTGCCACGGCACCGATCCACGTGCCAATGGCGCGTCGGCTCGTCCAGAGGGCCGACGCAGGGGCAATCCCTGGGGTCGTTGACGTGGCGGTCTCCGTCTCGGTATTGGCGACCGTGTACCCCGCTTGCTCGATAGCATCCACCGCCTCGGCTTCGGTCACACAATCAGGATCATAGGTAATCGTTGCTATACCGGTGGTTGGATGGAGCGTGCTGTCGCTGACTCCCTTGACCCGCTGGAGACGCCGATCGACCTTCTGCGCACAGGACGGACAGTCCATCTCGGGGACGGCAAACCGGGCTGTCACCGTCGCTGAATCGTCATCCCCATCGGACTCGTCTGTCATCACCCGTGAGTACGGGGCTTAGTTCGATAACCCTTGGTTGGAATATTCCAAGGCATTAGCTCAGACCGCCGTCGCGAAGGCGTCGGACTCGCGGAGGGTGGCAACATACCGTTTGGCCAGGTACGCCTCTGCCCGTCGGATGCGGTAGGTCAGCGTTGACCGCGGGACATCCAGGTGTTCGGCTAGGTCGCCCACACTAACAGCCCGCGGCGTCTCGTAGTAGCCGTGTTCGACGGCGGCCCGGAGCGCCGCCTCCTGTTCGGGCGCGAGCCCATCCATCGACAGAGACGCCCCACCGGTGGCCGTCGCCGTGTCCGTTGTTCGGAGCAACTCCATCTCGGCCGTCTCGCCGACAGCCTCTTCGAGAGTCTCAAAAAACGCGGCGACATCGCCCTCCCCGGAGTGGATGAGCCGCCAGGTGTAATGGCGACTCTCGTGTCGTGTCTCAAAAAGGATGCCATCACCGAGATGATCCCGGGCGATGTGCGGGACCGAAACACACGTCGGCGTGCGCATCCAGTCCGAGTACAATACGAGCGTGTGATCCGTTCGATCGAGAATCCGCGTCGTCTGTGTCGCGCCACAGTCCTCGGCCGCGAGACAGTCGGCGTAATAATCGGTGGTGAGAAACGCGTTCTCAATGGCGTCGAGTGCCGCCGGCCCACCGGTGGCGTGATCGACCCGCCACAGCCGGTCGGCGGTGGCATGTAGTGACAGCGAACGGATCCGGGCGTCGGGGTGATCCGCGAGGGTATCGGCCACCCGATTCGCCCCCGGCTCGTACTCAAGTGCGAAGACGAGTTCGCGCATGTCCAGCTAGAGGGGCCCGACCAGAATAACGTGTGGGGCCGACGGGGGGAGGCTTATAACGGCGCGGGGCCTGCCTGCCGTGTGGACTGTCTGTTCGTCGGTGCCGGGGCAATCGCCGAGGCCTACGCCGACGCGCTTTCCGGAACTGATCTGACGCTCGCAGGCGTTTGTGACATCAACCGCTCGCGCGCCGTTGCATTAGCCGATACGTATGCGCCGGAAGCGGCCGTCTTCGCGGATCTTGAGGCTGCCCTCGCCGGCTGTGACGCGCCGCTTGTCGTGAACCTCACTGGTCACCGAGCGCACGCCGAAGTGACACGGACGGCGCTTACCGCCGGCCGACACGTCTACTCCCAGAAGCCCTTGGCACTTGACGGTGAGACCGCGGCGGATCTTGTAACGCTGGCGGCCGACCGTGGCCTTGGGCTTCGGGTTGCTCCCGACACCCCGGACGCGCCCGCACAGCGACTCTCCGGCCGACTCCTCGCGGATGGACGACTCGACGACATCGGTGTCGTCTACGCCCACGCCCACGTCGGTCGGGTAACCGAGTGGCACGACCGGCCCGATGCCTTTCTCGCGGTTGGCCCACTGTACGACGGTGCCGTCTATCCACTGACGCTTCTGACAGCCTGGTTTGGCCCGGTCAGACGAGTACGTACGGCCGACGCACTCGACATCTGGCCCGAACACGCCGATCGGACTCCGGAGACACATAGCCATGTCGAAGCGACCCTCGAGTTCGACGGCCCGGTCGTTCGGTTGTCGGCCAGCCTGTACGTTCCCCACCGCGGTCAGGAGTTCTACGGGATGGAAATACACGGTGACGAGGGGTCATTGTATCTTGAGGATACCGGCGCAATGAGCATCGACCGCGATACGGTTCAGTTCGGGCGTGCCGGACGTGAATATGCAGCCGTGCCGCCACAGACCCCGACGGAGGACCGGGACTACATCGATGCCGTCGTCGACTTTGCGGCTGACATCGCCGCCGGGAGATCGCCTCGGGACAGTGCCCGACGAGGAGCCCATGTGACCGCCGTCTGTAATGCGGTTGAGCAGGCCGTGACGGGCAGCGATGGGATCAGTGTGCCGGACCGCGGCGTGAGCCCCAAGCCGGTCGCCGCCCCGACGATTCGGCCAGCCGAAGAGACTCCGGTCGGTAATCGACCTCACGCACTCCGACTCCCGTCGATCGGGTTTGGCTGTTCGCGATACCGCGGTGACCGGTATGTCGATCGTGTGGATTCGATCGCGACAGCACTGGACGCCGGGTATCGCTTACTCGATACGGCGGAACTCTACGGCAATGAGCACCGCATCGGCACCGTGCTGGACGCCCCTGGTGCGCCCGATCGCGATTCCCTTTTTGTTCTTGGGAAGGCGTGGCGAACCAACCACCGACGCGAACACCTGCTTGAGGCGTGTGCAGGGAGCCTCGATGAGCTGGGGATTGACACGTTTGATTGTTATACGCTGCACTGGCCGACGGCGTGGGCCCACACCGACTCGCTTGAACGACTGGCCGAGAAACCAATCGACAAACAGGAGGCGCTGACCTTCCCCGAGACCGAGACAGGCGAGCGCGCTACCGCGGACGTGCCGTTGGCGCAGGCCTGGCGCAACCTTGAGGCGGTCCACGAGCGAGACTGGGCGCGACGCCTGGGGATCTGTAATGTTGATCGTGAACAGTTGGAGACGATCCACGCGGTCGGATCGGTCGATCCGGCGGTTGTTCAGGTGGAGGTCCACCCATACCGCCCACAGCGCGACCTGATCGAGTACTGTCACGATCACGGGATCCGAGTGATTGCGCACTCCCCGCTTTCGGCGCCCGGACTGCTTGAGGAACCGGTGCTCGAAGCAATCGGTGAGGAGCACGGACTATCACCGGCTGAGGTGGTCGTCGCCTGGAACCGCACCCGCGGGGTCGTTCCGATTCCATCGAGTACCACACCGACACACATTGTCGCGAATCTGGCGGCCGGCGCCGAACGACTAGACGCGGCGGCGATGGCCCGAGTGGACGAACTCGCAGATCCCACCTTCGAACGGTGAACTGCGTGAGGTTGACCCGTGGATTCACTCTTGACCTCCTCCCCGCCCTGCAGGGCGAGGCTTTCGCCTTGAATTTCCCGTAATTGTCGCCGCGGTGACCAGGCGGTTGTCACAGCCCTCGGTCGTACGACGCTCCGGAGCCATCGACACGAGCGGTCGTGGCGTTCGTCTGGGCAATCACCGAACTGCTTCCTGGCGCCGTGGGCCAACCACCCTATCCACCGCTACCGAGACGCGCGACAATACGATCACGGGCGGCGTAGACCACAACCGACGCGAGTGTCAAACCGACGATGACAACCACGAACTGTACGACGGCGCCCTGTGCAAGGCTGGTGCCAGCGTAGGCCGCGGCGGCGAACGTCGGTGTGCGTCCGACCACAACGAGTACAAGAAAAGTACCAAGACGGAGCTCGGTGAGCCCAGCGACAAAGCAGAGAAGATCGTCGGGGAACGTCGGGAGCAAAAAGAGGGCGAATAGGCCAGGGACTCCGGTCCGGTCAACGAAGTGGTCCCAGCGCGCCAGCGCGTCGGCATCAACTACCCGTTCAACGTAGGGACGGCCGAACCAACGGGTGAGCATAAAGACGACGGTACTCCCGAGGGCAACACCGAGCATACTGCTCGCGGTTCCACCGAGCGTGCCAAAGAGGTATCCGCCGACACCGGCGAGCGTCTGACCAGGGATAGGGGCGACAATAACCTGGATCGTCTGAAGGATAATAAACGCAAGCGGGGCGAACGGACCGAGCGTTGCGAGTTGATGCTGGATCCAGGTAGGGTCGGTGAACTGAGGGACAGCCAGCCGAAGGCCGAGTGTGGCGACCGCAAGAATCACAACAAGTCCGGTGGTCCGTACCGCGGCGCTACGACGCGCCGCCGCAGAGGCAAAGACCCGACGGTCCCCGTCGGAAACATCCTCGGAGGGGTCGCTATCAGGAGTCATGATACTCGTAGTCGTGTGTGTGCCACTACGGTGCTGTTCAACTGACCAAGGACATGGAGACCCCAGGCGTGGGGAGCTCTCACGACGGCGGTCACCTTACTCGAAAACAGCACGGTCGACCATATGATAGTTCGGGTCAGCCTCACAAATGTTCAAGCAGTCGGTCAAGCACCCGCACCGTCGCCTCGGTGTGCAAAAAGCGGTTCTGGTTGCCACACTGAGAATCCATGATGCAGGCAGGACACCCACCCGTCCCCGCGCAGTCACAAGCGGCGACGCGCTCACGGGTGCGTTCAGCGATTGACCTGATCTGCTCGTAGATGCGCTTGCTAAAGCCGAGCCCACCCTCAACGGCGTCGTGGATGAACCACGTCGGAACGCCGGTTTCGGGGTGCAGCGGGGTGCTCAGCCCACCGAGATCCGATGTATCCATCCGGAGTTCCAGTGGGGTGAGCTTGATCATCCCGTGTTCGGCGCCGTGAAGTCCCCCGCCGAAGATCTCCATCACGTCGCCGTCGGTCAGCGTCGTCGGATCCGCCCCGGTAACCGCGCGGAGAATGTCGTCTTGTAACGTGGGTGGCGTCTCGACCCACATCAGGTGGGTTCTGAGTTCGATTGGCGGGAGGCCGGTTGGTCGGAATGGCGTTGTCACCTCGCCGCTATGAATGTCCTTCCGACGGTAGCGGGTGTAATGGATCTCGACAGTGCCCGTTCCCCAGGCGACCCGGTAGCCATCGCCAAGCTCACGGGTTGCCTCCGGCGTGATGTCACGGATGGTCTTCTCGGAGACCGTCTCGGTGTACTCGTTCGTGCGCACCGCCTCGACGGTCACGTAGGGTGAAGGAGCGTCCTCGACGAACTCGACGACCTCATATTGCACACCGTCGTGGAGGAACAACGCTCCCTCGTGGTGATCGCGGTAAGCCCGCTCTTTATCGATGGGCTCCATGTCGATCTCGCCGTCGCGACACCGGACGGTGAACTGGGTGTCACTACTTGCGTACATCGAGATATCCATCTGCGGGCGTGGGGGCCCGGTATAGCGGACGCCCCGGGAGAGGTCACCGGCTAGTTCGCCGGCATCGACCCACATCTCGACAGCCTGCTCAAGACGGTCGCCGTCGAACCATTGCCGATCCTCGTTGGTCAGGGGCCGCTCTTGGGCAGCACAGCGGACGTGCTGGGCGTAGACCGGGTTATTCTCAAGACCGATAACGGCGTCCTCGATAGCGTCGCCGAGGACGTACTCCGGTGAGTCGAGAATGTACTGATCGATGGCGTCGGCCCCAGCAACAAACACCGAGAGGGCATCAGCCTCTCCCCGACCGGCACGGCCGACCTGCTGCCAGAAGGACTGACGGGTGCCGGGATACCCCGTGAGGATGGTGGCGTCCATCGATCCAATGTCGATACCGAGTTCAAGCGCGTTGGTAGAGGTGACGCCGTCGAGGTGACCGTGTTTGAACTGATATTCGGTGCTCCGGCGGGTCTCCTTGCCGAGGCCGGCGTGGTAGGGCTCGACATCAAGATAGCCGGAAGCGGGGTGCTCGCCGGCAGCGCGGCCGGCGTACTTGGCAGCGAGCTCGGCGCTTGTCCGGCTCTTGGTGAACAACAGCGTCTGGAGCCCGTTGAGCCCGAGGTGTGCCAAGAGGGCACTCGCCTCGCGAACAGGATTGGTCTGAGCAGCCCGAAAGTCCTCGATATCGGCCTCATCATCGAGGGCATCCTCGTCGACGGGGGGCTTCCAGAAGGCGATGTCGCGCTGTCCCCGTGGCGAGCCATCATCCTCAACAACGCTGACGGATTCACCGGTGAGTCGGCGGGAGTGTTCGCCGGGGTTACCGATTGTTGCGGAGGTACAGACGAGTTGTGGATCACTCCCATAGTGCGCAAGCAGGCGTCGCAGCCGACGAATCGTCCAGGCGACGTGCATGCCGTGGACGCCGGTGTAGGTGTGTGACTCATCGATTGCGAGGAGTCGACAGTTGGCCAGAAATGTATTCCACCGGGTGTGATGCGCGAGATACACGTTCACGCCAGCGAAGTTGCTGATGATGACGTCAGCCGTTTCACGAATACGCTGGCGACGATCGGTGGGCGTATCGCCGTCGTAGACCCGCACGGCGATATCGAGTCCGAGAGCATCGAAGAACTCGTTGAGCTCCTGTTCTTGATCCCGTGAGAGGGCCTTCGTCGGGTAGACAAGCAGCGCCGTTGACGCCGGATCGGCGAGATGATGCCGGGCGATCTGGAGCGCGTACACGTAGGTTTTCCCGGATGACGTCGAGGTGGCGACACAGACGTGTTCGCCGTCCGCAAGGTGTTCAAGAGCAGCCGCCTGGTGCGTGTAGAGTTCGCCAACGGCATCGACGAACGGTGCCGCAAGCGCCGGATCAAGCACCGTATATGGGTCAACGGTGGAGGCCTCCTGCGCGGGAACGGTCTCGGCATGTCGGAGCTGCGCTTGATAGTCAGGGAGCGTTCGTGCGAGTTCACGCGCCGTAATCGGCTGTTCTGAGGCCATGGCTACCAATCAGAGAGGCTGCCCTGCGTGGTCGTATCGGTGCGACGATCGGTTGTCGTTGCCAGACGATCACTGTCTGCCAGCGCTTCGTAGAGGACGGCAAGCCCGCGGACATCGTCCTCACAGTAGGTGCGAAAGCGGTCCCAGTCAGGTTCGTTCGCCTGCGATTGGTCAGCCATCCACCGCCGGTACACCCGAGCGACGGCAGCACCGGTCAGCCCGGTGTCGGCCCGGTCGTATCCAAGAGCACTAGCGACATCCTCAAGCGTGTTCGTCCGTCCGGGGAGGATGGCGTTGTCCTTCTCGATGGCCCACCGGTAGGGGTCGAACCGGTAGGTGTTCGTCCAGTCGTCCGCGTAGTCGGGACAGTACTCGACGATATGGTCGTGGACGACCGCAAAGTCAAAGTCCCAACCGCGGTAGGCCACCAGCGGGCGATGCGACGCGTTGGCCGTGTACCAGGCCATGAAATCCGCAATCGCCCGTCCGGGGGCATCAGGATCGCGCTGGAGAAACGCCATGTAGGTGCCATCGTCGGCGGTACCGTCAAGCACGCCAACGAGCCACGTAATCGTCGGGTTGAGACCGTCGGTTTCGATGTCGATGTACACCGGATCCCCCGCAGGCAGAGGCTCGTTTGAGGTGCGGACGATCGTCTCATCGGCGATCGCTCGGGCACTCTGACGGATACGCTCGGCCGTTTTCCGTCCGATTCCAGAGAGATCGGCGAGCGCGTTCGGTGGAGCTGTGGCAACGTCCGTCCGAGTGACGAATCCCGCCTCGCGCAGCCGCTCGGCACGGGTCTCGCCGACTCGATCAAGCGCCCGCAGTCCGAGCTGCGAGCGGGTGAGCGACCGCGTAAGCACCCGACCGTCATTCCGACAGTCAAGCGCGACAAGCGGCGTACCACCAACCCCCGCCTCTTGACCGCCCCCGACAACTGTGAGGCCAGCCCACTCTCGGCGGTACTCCGCGGGCAGTCGCGTTGCGATGTGGATGTAGGTTCCGTCGAGCCGATCCGGATCAAGCGCCGTTAGGTATTCCTCGCGACCAACGAGCGTGGTGGTGAGCGTCGTGGTATCAACATCGAGTGCGAGCAGATCGCTGAATACAAACGTCGGCGTATCAGGATTGAGCTGGTCCTCTTCGTATTCATGAAGCCGTTCGAGTGTTGCGGTGGTTGGTGCAACAACAACCTGAACGCCCGCAAGGTGATCGGGGTCGCTGTTGCCGGTAGCACTGGCCGGACGGAACAGGCGGATGTCGGCATCAAGATGGCGCCGAAGACGACTAGCGGCACGCGGCGCCGGCTCGTCACCGGTCAGAAGTACGGCCGCAGGATCAAAGTATGCAAGCCAGTCCTGAAGCGTCCGCGTGGCGGCCTGCGTGACAAACGACGGAGCAGCGCAGGCAACACGGGCGGGAGCGGACGGGGACATCGCGAGTGATTTCGGGCTAACAGCGTGAGGGCCTTGAGTACCCGGATTCAGGCAGCCAGATGGAGAACCAGAACGGAGACGACCGAGTGTCATCTCGGGAGAGATCCCCCCATACCGATCTCCGACAGGTATTATCGGATGAATATCGAATGTTTGTCATATGGAGATACCGGCACGTGCCTGGATCGGCCGCCATCGGATCGCGAGTTTTCTGCTCATCTCCTATGGGTTCACCTGGACGGTCCAGGCGCTGCTGGCAGTGGCCGGCCTGGAGGCGTCGTGGACGCTATCGATCCTAGTTGGGTTCGGGGCCTTCGGCCCGACAATCGGTGCGGCCACCGTTGTCTGGGCAGCCGGCGGAAGCCTCCGTTCGTGGATTGGCCAGGCATTCCGGTGGCGGATCGATCTCCGGTGGTGGGGCGTTGTGCTCATCCTTCCGCCGGTTGTGCTCATCCTCGGGAGTGGCATATACGTCGCACTTGGCGGTCCGGTTGACCTCGACGCCCTCCCGGCGCCGGCTATTTATCTATTTGTGATGGTCTGGGGAATCGTGTGGGGTGGCAGCCAAGAGGAACTGGGCTGGCGGGGCTTTCTGGTGCCGGTGCTCCAGGAGCGGTTCAGCGCGCTCCGCACGAGTCTCGTGGTAGGGGTAGCGTGGGCCGGCTGGCACCTGCCCCTCTTCATCAATCCGCGGCTCACGCACGCCGGATGGCCGCTGACCCAGCAACTGCTCTGGGGAGTGACGATTCTCGCGGGGTCGGTACTCTGGACATGGATGTACAACAATACGGGAAGCGTCCTAGCGGTTGCTGTCTTCCACGCCGGTGTCAACAGCATCGGCATCTTTCATCCCGCCGATCGGACGGTACTTGTTCCCGGTGGAATTCCCGACCCATGGCTGATGATTCTCGCCGAGGGATCTTCGGCGGGCGTGTTGGTCGGCGCTGCGTTGCTTGTCGTTCACGCATTTGGTCCGGAGCGTCTTTCTGGCAGTGAAATCCCGAATGGAGAGACACTTGGCTTTGATGATACAGCAACTAAATGACGTACTACTCTCAATAGTGGAACCAGGTGTATCGAAACGATAGATATCGACCAAATACTACTGATTGAATCGCTTATATTTAACTCCCTCCTTGCCACATTCAACATTATGGCCACGGTTCGGTGGTCTTCACGGGCCGGATTCCTTCTCGCGACAATCGGGGCCGCCGTCGGCCTCGGGAACATCTGGCGCTTTTCGGCAGTGGTCGGTCAGAACGGCGGGGGCGCGTATCTCGTGCCCTATCTGATCGCCGCGGTTGTCTGTGCCGTGCCGATGCTTGTGCTTGAGCTCGCCATCGGTCGACGACTCCGGATGGATGTTGTCTCCGCGTTCCGGTCCGTTGGACTCGAGTACACGGCCTTTGGCTGGCTCGTTCTTGGTGGTGTCCTCCTAATCCTGAGTTACTACCTCGTCCTCACCGGCTGGGTGCTTGGCTTCTTCCTCTCATGGCTGATCGGGGCACAGACTACCTTCGCCCCATTTACGGCGGGGTGGCGTCCGGTCGGCTATTTCGTTGTCGCCACGGCGGTCACCGGCGGGGTCGTCTCCTTGGGCGTCCGCGGCGGCATCGAACGGATGTCAAAGCTCGTGATGCCGACAGTGTTCGGGCTGCTCGTTTTGCTGGCGGGCTACGCGGTCACTCTTCCAGCATGGGGCCGTGCCGCCGGCTTTCTGTTCACCCCAGAGTTCGCGGTGCTCGCCGATCCTGGGATCTGGAGTGCAGCGTTCGGACAGGTGTTTTTCTCAATGTCCGTCGGCCAGGGGATCATGCTCACGTATGGAAGCTACGTTACTGAGAAGACAGACCTCCGCCGATCGTCACTCATCATCGCAGTTGTTGATGTCGGCGCCGCTATCATCGCCGGGCTCGTCATTTTCCCGATCGTCTTTAGCTTCGGACTCCAGCCGACGCTCGGGACGGAACTCGCATTCACGACACTCCCGACCGCGTTCGCCGCCATGCCGTTCGGGCGGATTGTCGCCGTCGGCTTCTTTGGATTACTATTTTTCGCCGCGTTGTCCTCCTCAGTAGCACTGCTTGAGGTCGGCGTGGCGGCCGTGACAAACACGACACGGTTCTCGCGGCCCCACGCAACCCTGCTGTCGGTTGGGGGCGTGTTTCTCGCCGGGATTCCCTCTGCGTTGAGCTACAGTCCGCTGTCCCTCGGCATCGCCGGACGACCGATACTTGATCTGGTCGACGAATCGGTCGGAACGTTCGCGCTCCCCATCTCGGCGTTGTGTCTTGTGTTCGTCTTCGTGTGGACGACAGACGCCAGGCCGCTCCGCGACGAACTCGGCCGACTCTATCCGCTGGTGCGGTACTTGATACCGGTCGTGCTCGTGTCGGTGACTGCCACCCGAGCTGTCGGGATCGCCCGTCCAGCGTGGCGGTTAGTCGTCGATCACGCACGCGATGGCCCCTTCGGGCTGCTTGTTGCCGTTGCGCTGCTGTTCGGATTCACTGTGCTAGGATGGCTGTTCCGCGATCGACTGCCGACTCCCCGTCGTCGGTGGCGCTGAACTGCCATGGATCAGGGGTGACCGCGCTGTGTGCATCTTCGACAATCACCGCACAGATCGGAGGTCTGTCACTTGGACCGCATGTCAGCTGTCGAATCCGGTCAAGGATATATGCTACTGGAGCCCCTAACCAGGTCGATGACCCACCCCGCGACGACCCGACGCGAGCGCGTGCTGGCGGATCTGCGCGAGCGCGGGTTTGATCTCACCGACGCCGACCACGGCACGGTCGCCCGTGACGGTCCTCCAATTACCAGTCTTGAGGCGCCACTGTTCGTTACGGAGCCACGCGACACTCGTCCCCTGACGATTGTCTCGACGGTCGCAGCAGCGGCTCGTGACGGTTATGTTCCTCTCCTCATCACGGACGATACATCGATATCGCCCATCGAACGCGTGCTTGAGGCGCCATTTCTGCTGGCGTCGGCGGGTGACGGTCGGCAGTTTTTCACCATCGAGGATCGAATCCAGCTCACCAACGGGACCTACGCCTGTGCGGCCCGTGGCGCGCTCAACTGGGCCGAACGGGCGACTAACGAGACGGACTTCCCGGAGCTGGTGTTACGCCGTGAGAACGAGATCGTGACCGTGCTTGAGAGCGTCGAAGCACTGACCTGTCCGGGCCCGTCACCTGCCGCCTTCCCCTATCAGTATACTCGTGGAGCTGACGGCCAGTTTCGAGTACTCGACGGCGACGATGTCGTCACGCGGTATCCGTCGATGACGGCGTTGCGCACGGAGTTCCAGCCGGTGCCGCTGCCGCTGGTGCCGGAACATCACATTCGGACGAGTGGCCGGCTAGCCCGGGCAACAATGCTAGCGGTCGTCGGAGACGGGGTGGCCTACAAATCCCCCTGAGGCTCTCGATCTTGCCGATCCCATCAGACAGTTGACCACAATTGCCATCGCCACACCGGGACGCCGTCCCGCAGAACTTTGTCCCTCCGGTCTCGTGTGTGAGTCGTGCACGCGTTACAACTGTCCGAGCACGGCGAACCGTCCGTGCTGGAGTACGAGGAGTGTGAATCGCCGACCGTTGATAGACACGAGGTGCGCTTAGAGGTCAAGGCCGGCGCACTGAATCACCTTGATGTGTGGACGCGTCGGGGGCTGCCGGGACTCGAGTTGACGTTTCCACACACGCTGGGGAGTGACGCGGCTGGCGTCGTCACTGAAGTCGGCGAGGCGGTCACGCGGTTTGAGGTGGGCGATCACGCCGCCGTCAGTGCGGGTGTCGCCTGTGGCTCCTGTGAGTTCTGTCGCAAGGGCGATCCGACCCTGTGTGACCAGTATCATCTCCTCGGCGAGCACGTCGACGGCGTCCACGCCGAGGAGGTTGCCATCAACGCGGACAATCTTGTACCGGTTCCGGAACACGTCCCGTGGGAGGTGGCTGGATCGGCCTCGTTGGTGTTCCAGACGGCGTGGCGGATGCTAATGACACGGGGTAATCTCACTGCCGGCGAAACCGTGCTGGTACTCGGCGCCTCTGGCGGAGTTGGACACGCCGCCGTCCAGATCGCCGAGTACGCCGGAGCTGAGGTGTACGCCACGGCCTCCTCAGAGGAGAAACTCGAACACGCCGCCGACTGCGGGGCTGATCACCTCATCGACTACACCGACGAGGAGTTCGCGTCAGCGATCTACGACCGGACGGATGGCCGCGGAGTCGATATGGTCGTTGATCACGTCGGGGCAGCCACGTATCCAGAGTCACTCAAGTCTCTCGTCAAGGGGGGTCGGCTGGTCACGTGTGGCGCGACGACCGGACCGAATCCGGACGCCGGGCTCAATCGGATTTTCTGGAACCAGCTGTCGGTTATTGGGTCAACGATGGCCACCCCAGGGGAAGTCGATGAGGTGCTTGATCTGGTGTGGAACGGTCCGTTTGACCCTCACGTCCGTGCAACACTTCCAATGAGCGAGGCGGCGAGAGGCCACCGGATGCTTGAGGATCGCGAGGGCTTCGGAAAGGTTGTGCTCGTTCCGGATCACGAGTACTGAGATGGTCGCCGGGGTCGTCCCTTGAGACGAGCCGTCGTTAGTCCCGTGTGAGATCCGGCAGCCTCATTCGAACCGTCGTTCCGTTATCAACATCGAAGGTGAGTGTTCCATTAAGCCGCTCAACCCCCCACTTGGCCTGCCACAAGCCGAGTCCACGGCCGTGTTGAAGATCCGTCTCGACAGCCGCATCGAGTGATGCGACCTCCAGCTCGGGAATCCCCGGTCCGTCGTCGGCAATCGCGATCGTACAGCCCGCGTCGATATCCTGCACCGAGATCGTGACAACCGTCTCGCCGTAACTGAGGGCATTTTCAAGCACGCGCTCGAGGGTTGCCGTGAGGGCGTCGGGGTCGGTATACAACGTTGCTGTCGCAGGGACATCGGTCCGCACCTGCATCTCGGGATCCCGTGGGGCGAGCCGGTCGACCAGCGAGGCAAGGTGTGTCGCGAGATCGATTCGCTCACGGGTGAGTTCCTGAGAGAACAGTTGATCAATCTGTCGAGCGCGATCACCGAGGGTGGCCAACGCGTCGGCAGTGGTGAGAATCCGGTCGGCGTGGGGGCCGTCGGTCCGGTCGGCGAGCGCCTCGGCGTGGCTCGTGATCACGTCAATACGGTTGCGGAGGTTATGTCGGAGAACACGGTTGAAAACGGCCAGACGCTGTTCGTGTCGTTTGCGTTCGGTGATGTCTCGCTGGATGGCCAGGATCCGGTCCGCACCACCGATCTCGGCCGGTGTCGCAGTGACCTCCAACCAGAGCCGATCCCCATCACGCCGTTTGGCCCGCCACTCGACGGTCTCGGACTCGCCGGTCGTTGCCACACGAGTGACGATGTCGCGAGCCCGATCGGCAGAATAGCCCTCTTCGGTGACGGTCAGACCGGCGATCCCCTGCTCTTTGACCGCCGCAAGGTCCTGATACCCGAACACACGCAAGAACGCGTCGTTCACGTCACAGATTTCGCCTGTTTCGGGGTCGTGGACGCTGATTGCGTCATTGACACCATTGAATATCTGTTCGTATTCGCGGCGACGACGTTTGCGTTCGGTGATGTCCCGCCCGATCGAGAGGTACCGCTCATCGCCGCCGATCGTCGCGGCGGTCCCGTTGACCTCTAGCCAGCGGCGATTGCCCTCTTTTGTCTCGATGAGCCACTCAAGGCGTTGTGATTCGCCGGTCTCGACGACGTCACCGATCACTGCCTGGGCTTTTGCCTCGGTGTATCCGGCGTCCGTCGCAGAGATTGCCGTCGGCCCGAGCGCCTGCAACTCCGCCTTGTCGTATCCCGTCAGCGTACAGAGACTGTCATTTGCATCGACGATGTCCCCTGTCTCGGGGTCGTGTACACTAATCGCGTCGTTGACGGCGTTGAAGATTTGCTCATACTCCTGCTGACGGCGTTTGCGCGCGGTAATGTCGCGCTGGAGGGAGATCACGCGATCAGCACCGCCAATCGTCGCCGGAGCGATGGCGGCTTCGACCCAGATTCGATCCCCCTCCTTCGTCCGATGGGCCCATTCGACGGTCTCCGGTTCGCCACTCTTGGCGACCGATCGGATGAGCTCGCGGGCCCGTTCGGCGGTGTAGCCTGCATCGGCGTCGGTGAGACCGCTGATACCCGCAGCCGTGATTTCGGCGAGCGAGTCATAGCCGAGTCGCCGAATAAACGTCTCGTTGGCGTTCTGGATGTCACCGCTTGGATCGTGGATTGTAATGCCGTCGTGAACGTTGTTAAAGATCTGCTCGTACTCGCGCTGGCGGCGCTTTCGTCCGGTAATGTCCCGGGCAACCCAGATGGCGACGGGAGTGGCTGCTGCCGTCGGACTGAACGGCAGAATCCGCGCGTCAAACCACCGGGGGCCGTCCTGAGTCGCGAGTTGGTACTCTAGTTCTTGACGGTCGCCGGTATCGAGGGCTCGTTGGACAGCGTCATGGAACCGGTCAGCAGTCTCTGCAGGTATGACATCGTGGAATCGACTGCCAACGAGGTCCGTCCCCGGAGCGACCAGCAGCGACTCGTTTTGATTGGTGAGAATCTCAAGGTACCGTCCGGAGCGATCGACGAGAAAGGCGACGTCAGGAAACGCCTCAACAATACGTGTGAAAGCCTCAGCGCGTGGCGAGGGGCGACGAGCGGTAGCGATTCGGTCATCGAGCAGTCCAGCAAGGCGATCAGCAAGTTCGGCACGGTTCCCGCCGTCGGGTCGCCGGGGGACGTACTCGGAGACGCCGGCGGCGATGGCCTCACTTGCGGTCCGCTCGTCACCATCGGTGGGATACATAACGAGCGGGAGCTCCGGGTGGGCACTCCGCAGTGATCCGATCAGGCTGAGGCCGTCGAACGCCGGCGGTCGATGCCCGACAATCAGACAGTCTGGCGGGGTAGTATCAACCCGATCCCGAGCCGCTTCGGCCTGTGCGACGGTCTCGAGGCGGACTGTTGCGAAGGTGGACGCCAGTGCCTGTCGTATCCGATCGGGAGATGGGGGATCGGGATCGACCAGCAGGAGGGACACTTGGCGGCGCCCTGACATGGTCGGGCACAACACCGAGAGAGGCATGAGTGTTCGGATCCGGTTGGTGGCTCGCCGGTGACGGGACTGGGGACCCGTTCGCGACGTCCTCTCACCGTTTTAACAGTTGTTGGTAATACGATTTCTTTATTCAGTGTGGGGCGTGCAACAAGGCCGTCCCACGTATAATTACACGCCCTCTGTTGAATAAAATTATCGTGTTTTCAACCACTGTTAAGGGTAGGCTTCCGCTCGCAGCGTGTCAATCGACGGTGGTTACAGGGGACATCGCCACGAACTGTCACTAGTCGCCTAACCGCTGTATATTCCGACGATAGCATCCAGTCGGAAGACACCAACAGCGATCAGTCGCTCTCAGTGCTCCGCTGGATGTCGGTTACGATCTCCGAACGCGTCTTGGTGATGTCAATATCCTCGTCGGTGACTTCCCGAATGCGGTCCTCGAACGTATCTGACTGCAGGAGTTCGTGTTCCCGGTCAAGCCCCCGATAGAGGGTATAGCACATGATGACCAGTACGATTGCGAGGGGAAACCCGGTTGCAATGACGGCGGTCTGTAGTGCACCAAGACCGCCACCATAGAGCAAGACTGCGGCGACACCACCCTCGACAATCGCCCAGAAAACCCGTTGGATCCGGGGTACATCCCGTTTTCCGCCCGATGTAAGATGGTCGATCACCAGCGAGCCCGAGTCAGACGAGGTGATGAAGAACGTGCCGACCAAGAGCACCGCGAGCAGTCCCGAGACAGCACCAATCGGGAACTGTTCAAGAAGGGCAAACATTGCGATAGTCTGGCCGGCCTGCTCGTAGCTCGCGAGTACAGCGCCATTGGCGTGTAGCGCATTATAGATCGCACTCCCACCAAAGGTGGCCATCCAGATTGTCGAGAACAACGTTGGGATGAGGAGCACGCCAACGACGAACTCCCGGATCGTCCGGCCTTTGGAGATGCGGGCAATGAAGGTCCCGACAAAGGGCGACCACCCGATCCACCAGGCCCAGTAAAAAACAGTCCAGGCATCGACAGTTGCCTGTCCATCGCCGAATGTGCCGGTGAAGAACGCGAGTGTTGGGAGCGACCCAAGGTACGATCCGATCCCTTGGACCCACGCGCCGAGGAGATAGACGGTCGGCCCGACACAGAGGACGAATCCAAGCAGCACAAGCATCAGATAAATGTTTAGCGTGCTCAGGCGCTTGACCCCGCCATCAAGTCCGAGGGCGACAGATCCTGTAGCGATACCGGTAATGATAGCGATAAGGACGACCTGCATTATGATCCCCGTTGGGACGTGTACGATACCGAGTACGTCACCCAGGAGGTGGGCAAGTCCGGTGTTGATCTGCTTGACCCCGAACCCGAGTGAAGTGGCGAGACCGAATAGCGTCGCGAATACGGTGACGAGATCAATGATATGTCCCGGCCAACGGTAGATCCGTTCGCCGAGGACGGGCCAGAAGATTGACCGGAAGGTCAACGGAAGCCCACGGTTAAATGAAAAGAACGCGAGACCGAGACCGACGAGTCCGTAGATCGCCCATGGGTGGATCCCCCAATGGAAGAACGTCTGTGTGAGGGCTGCAATCCCAGCCGCGCCGGTGCCGGCATCGGCGGCGTAAAATCCCGGGGGCCCCGAGTAATAGTTGAGGGGCTCGGAAACGCTGAAGAACATGAGTCCAATCCCCATCCCTGCACTAAACAACATCGCCATCCACGAGAAGTCGCTGAACTCCTTCTCGGCTTCAACGCCCCCGATCCGGATGTCACCGTATCGGCTAAATGCAAAGAACAGCAGGACACCGACAAAGAGGTTGACAGCGAGCAGGAAGAACCAGCCGAAGTGCCCCTCGAAAACCTGCCGGGTGGTCGAATAGACATCAGCCATCCGATCGCCGAAAGCAATCGTGATGCTAACGAATAGGACGACCACACCGAGAACGGTCGGGAAAACGATCGGATGAACATCGAAGCCCCACTTTTGAATGTTGGTGTCACCGGGTTCGCGCCCGGACTCCGGATGGAACAGGTCCATCTGTAGGCCATCGATCAGGCGCTCTTGCTCGTCGCTATCGCTCATTGGTATCTCTCACGTCGGGGATGTGGTTCGACTGGTGCGGTCATCCCGTCTGGTGATTGCCGTGTAGTGATTTTGGTACTGATACGACTGCAACAGTCGTGAGTCGGTGATACGCGTGTGCGAGTGCACATGACTCTCAGGTTCAGATCGTGTGTCGTCAGGACTGCATTCAGATGCGCCGCCGCTTCCTGTGTGACTCAATACGGTCAACCGCGTGATCGAATATCCGACGGTGCATCGGGTACCACTGCTTTAGAGGTTTCAATGTGTCGGGTAGTCGACGGCATAGACCGATCAGTCAGACAATCAAGCGGGGACGAATACTGCCACCGAGCGAATCAAAGCGCGACGGCCAGCCGGTCGTCGCTACATTGATGTTAAGGTCTGTGTGTACCTCCGAGGGATACGGTCGTTGACTTGCTGCGGGTGGACGCTGGCCGGCAGTCGTCACGATTCAGAAACGCATATCATTCCCGGGATGGAGAACGGTACATGGAAGAGCTCTCGGGAACGATTCTCGTCGGAGACGAATTCGAGCCGGTTCGCGGGCGGGTGGTCGTTGCAGACGGGCGGATTGAGGCCATCGAGGAGACGAGTACGGACTCAACGGACATTATTCTCCCCGCCTTCGTCAACGCCCACACCCACCTGGGCGACTCGGTCGCCAAGGAGGCAGCCGTTGGACTATCGCTTGACGCGGCGGTGGCGCCGCCGGACAGCCGCAAGCACCGCCGACTGGCCGCCGTCGATCGCGCCGATCTTGTGGTGGCGATGCGTCGGAGCCTTCGATTCATGCAGCGGACTGGAACCGTCTCGGTGATCGACTTTCGGGAGTCCGGCCCGGCCGGGACGCGTGCGCTTCGCGAAGCGGCGGCCCCACTCGATATCAATCCGGTCATCCTGGGGAGCGGTCCGTCGGCCGTGCTTGATGTAGCAGATGGGTACGGGGCGTCCGGGGCGAACGACGACGACTTTACGGATCAGCGGACCGCCTGTGAGCGCCGTAACCGGCCCTTCGGGATCCACGCCGGTGAGCCTGACGCGACCGATATCCATCCGGCACTCGATCTTGAGCCGGATCTGCTGGTGCACATGGTGCATGCGGAAACAGAGCACCTCGAACGAGTCGCTGCACAGTCCATACCGGTCGTGGTCTGTCCGCGCGCGAACACTGTCCTTGATGTGGGAACGCCTCCGCTCCAGGCACTCCTTGAACACACGACGGTCGCGCTCGGGACGGACAACGTGATGTTAAACCCGCCATCGATGTTCCGAGAGATGGCATTTACGGCCAAACGGTTTGACGTGACCGCCCGAGAGGTGCTCCGGATGGCCACCACGGCCGGTGCGGAGATTGCCGGGCTCGACTGTGGTGTGATCGCTCCCGACCGACGCGCTGCCCTTCTCGTGCTTGATGGCGACTCGGACAACCTGGCTGGCGCGGTTGATCCGGTGCGGGCCGTGGTCCGTCGGGCGACGGCGCTAGATGTTAATCGAGTTGTACTATAGTCCCCCCGCCTTACACATACGCGGCTCACAGCATCGACTTGGATGTCAGTCCGGTGTGCAGTCGACCGGAGTGGTCAACCACGGATCGAATGCCAGCGGCTGTTCGCGAACGACCCAACATCAAGCACGAAAACCGAGCAGACGGATATCGGATACAGATCCTCACACAGGCTGGTCTGCGTCCTGTACCAACGCCATTACGTCATAGGTGTAGGCCGCTGCCGCTCTGGCAGCGGCGGGAGACACCTCGCTACCAATAAGTCACACGATACGGTGAGGCAGACCGAGTGATGGGTACGGGGGGTGACCGTACCGCTGAGCATGTGCGAGACGTTCCTCCAAGTCGGTGTCCGGTCTGCCTCACATGATGAACAATCATTGGGTTGGTACATAAGGCTAGTTAATAATTGAATATCTGCCGCTAACAACTCGTCTGCAAACTCCCCGAAGACGTCACGATCCGTGAGTCGAACCGGTGTCAGGGCACCGGTCGCCAGTGGCTACACCGGATTGGACAGCCACCACCATGCTCAGACTCGTATCCGGTTGGTCGATGGCATGGTCGCCGTCGCTACTATTGCTGAACCACACGGTCTCACTCGCGGCATCAAAAGAGACCTCACCGTCGCCGACCACGATACTTCGTCGAATCAATTGTCGTTTTTGGGCGTGGAGATCACCCGATTGTGACTGTTGCTGTTCCGATCTGAGTTTCGTTAACGGTGAGCTCGACCTCGTACTCGCCAGATTCGTCAGGGTTGTCGACGGCGGGATACTCAAGCATCACAGCATCGTTTTCGGCGAAGGTATAGTCCGAGTCAACCTCAACTGTGAATGAAAAGTCGTTGTTGTTGACGCCGCTGATCGCGTCCGCACCGAACTCCTCATCGGCTGTCCCGTCACCAGTGGTGTCCACGCCGAGGAAAATCTCTTCGTGCTGTGCAGACTGGACGGTGAAGTGCTCTCGGGGGTAGGTTGCCCCGACAGACTCCAGTTGGGCACCAGCGATTTCCTCACCAACGACGAGGCGGAGGGACTGATCAGAGCGAGCGCCAGGACTCCCATCCGAAAGGTCAATGCCGGTCTCGTTGTTAGCAACTTCGCCGTTATCGGTGTCACCTGACGAGCATCCGGCCAGTCCGGCTGTGATAGCTGCTGCAGCACCTGCAAGGACGTGTCGTCGATTCATACAAGAACGTGCCACGGACCACTAAAAGTCCTGGCGAAATGGGCCACCACCCGGTGTTTCGGCCACCCAAACTGCTTGGCATCACTCAGGCAGCGTTGATGACCGGTGTTTAACGACCCGTTCAAAGTTCGCGAGAACGCGATCGGCGGTTACTGCAGCGAAGGTGTGCTTGTTGCGCTCCCAGTCGACATCTGATCTGATACGATCTTCGTGCTTAGCGGTGAGTTCCGGATGGAACTGGACCGTCCACAGCGGCGCACGTCGGTGACGGGTCGCGAATACACTAGCGTGAGGAGCCGAGGCGATCACCGCAAGGTCGTCGCCTGGATCTGTGACGACATCACCGTGGAGACACACGACAGGTGTGTTGACACCGATGAATAGCGGATCGGCATCCAAGGACGCCTCAACGAGTGCTGTCGTCATTCCAATGTGTTCGACCGTCCCATCCAGGGCCGCGTTGATCAGCTGGTGACCGAAACAGACTCCAAGCGTCGGGATCTCACGAGCCACAAGTTCTCGAACGAGTGCCTGCTGGTCGGCGATCCAGCCGTGTCGGTCGACCTCATAGACGCCGGCAGACGAACCACTAAGGACAACGCCATCGGCTTGATCGAGTGGCACCCGGTCGCCAGCAGGATATTCAACCTCCTCGGCGCCGGTAATCGCTGCGACGAGAGCGTCATTATGATACCGGCGTCCAGACAGGACCTCATTTCTGACCACATATATTGTCGGCTGTGCCATGGCTGTTGGTTAATATTCCGAATAACCCATACAAGAAACGCTATGTCCCGACAATACCTGCATGAATGTTAACTCATTGCGGCGGAGACTCGACATCCCACGCGTGTTTTTCGTGTGGGGGGGCTCAGCTTGAGGGGGTCAGTTTCCCAAGTCGAGTGGGCAGGTCCAAGTTGATTCCAACCCGATCACACAGGTTCCAGATCGTTGCCGCGTTGCTTGAGATGACCGGAACGTCGAATGCCGTCTCCAGAGACGAGAGCGCCGGGAGCGATCGGTAGTTTGTACACGAGATGAACAGCGCGTCTGCTTCCGGGGCAGCGGACAGAACGGACCGACCGTGCTGTTCGGCATCATCAGCGTCCAGCGCTCCGATCGCATCGTTTGCCACAAGGCCCCGGCCGTCGATCGTGACGACCTCAAAGCCATTTGCGGTAAGGTACTCGTGCTCCAGGCGATCCAGTTCCGCTGTGTAGGGGGTCGCAACGGCCACCCGTTCGACATCACAGGCGTTCAGCGCCCGGACAACAGACAGTGCCGTCGCGACCGCCGGGGCGTCGGCGACATCGGACAACCGAGACTCAAGTTGTGCATCGAACCCCGAGCCGTGGATCAGGCTCCCGGTGGTACAACCGTAAGCAACGCCGTCGACCGAGGCGTGCGAGAGCAGGGAGGCAGCGCGTTCGGCACCGTCGGCCATTGCATCAAGATCCTCGGTCGTGACGTCTTCAAGTGGCATCCGCGCGGCATGAATCGTATGCTCATCCGAAAGTACCGCCCGGAATGCCGGCTCGGCGGTCGTATTTGAGGAGGGAACAACGAGGCCAAGGCGGGTCATTGGTCGTCCACCTTCTCGTCCGCTCGGTCGCGCTCGCGTGCATCGATGTCGCGATCAGCTGGATCACCGTGTCCGCCGCCCCCGGGTGTACGGATCGACACGGTCGTTCCCGCCTCGACATCGAGCGAAGTTTTCGCGGGAACCGCTTCCCCGTTGACGAGGTTTCGTCCAGTCGCACCATCTTCACCACCGTCGATCCCCGTCGGTGCCGTCCGGCGGCGTTCCGTCAGCAGCGAAACGGTGGCATCGGTTTCGACGGTGAGAGTGCGTTCGAGTCCCAGACCGCCGCGATATCGGCCATCGCCGCCACTTGAGGCTCGTAGTGCGTATCGATCGACGCGAAGAGGATACTCGGTCTCCAGCGCCTCAACAGGAGTATTAAGCGTGTTGGTCATGCCAACCTGAACTCCGTCCATCCCGTCTTTGTCGGGGCGGGCACCGAAGCCACCGCCGATCGTCTCGTAGTAGGTGAATGCGCCGCTGCGATCACCGATGATGAGGTTGTTCATCGTTCCCTGACTGCCAGCCGGCACTGCGTCCGGCACCGCCTCCGCGAGTGCTGCGAGCACGACATCCATGACGCGCTGGCTCGTCTCGACGTTCCCACCGACGACGGCCGCTGGCGGCCGCGGATTGAGGACCGACCCCTCGGGGGCAGACACTGACACGGGATCATAACAGCCCTGATTCGGAGGGATTGCTGGATCGGTAATCGCCCGCACGACAAAGTAGACCGCACTCTTGGCGACGGACAACGGCGCGTTCAGGTTGCCGGCAACCTGGTCGGCGGTCCCCGCAAAGTCGACATCAATTGAGGCGCCATCGATAGTGACCGTCGCCGTAATTGGAATGTCATCATCGGTCACACCGTCGCCTTCGAGTATGTCCTGTGCTCGATACGTGCCATCCGGAAGGGTCGCGAGTTCGGCTTCGACGCGCTCGCGTGAATACGCGATAACGGCGTCAAATGCGTCAAGGAGCGTCGATCCGTGTTCGGCGAGCAACGCACCGATCCGCTCCTCGGCCCGATCGTTGGCGGCGCGCTGGGCCCGGAGATCCGCTTCGCGCTCGTCTGGGGTCCGCACATTGGCCCGGAGCAACTCGTAGACCGCTTCGTTCCGCTCGCCACCGTCAACGAGTCTGATGGCCGGCAGTCGGAACCCTTCTTCGTACACCTCTCGGGCGCCCGGGGGCATACTCCCCGGCGCACTGCCGCCCACGTCTGCGTGGTGGGCCCGCGATACGGCGAATCCGATCACCTCGTCGTCGGGGGCGATTGGTGAGACAAGCGTGATATCGGGGAGGTGTGTTCCTCCTGCAAACGGATCGTTGACGATGAAGACATCACCGGGGACCGGATCCTGCTGTAACACGACATCAACCGCGTCGGGCATCGCCCCGAGGTGTACCGGGATATGTTCGGCCTGGGCAATCATCCGCCCCGACGCATCAAAAAGCGCCGTCGAGCAGTCCTGGCGTTCCTTGATGTTCGGCGAGTAGGCCCCACGAATGAGTACGTGTCCCATCTCGGTCGCGATACTCTCGAGTTTGTTCCGGAGGATTTCCAGAGTTACCGGGTCGATCCCGTCTGGACGATCGGCCGTCGTCTCGTGATCATCAGACATGAGTGTTCACCTCACCGATCAGTGCGCCGTCCTCACGCACGCGAACGACCCACTCGGGCGGGACCACCGTCGTGCTCTCATCGCCTTCGACGATTGCAGGTCCGGTCATTGACGTCGTCGGGGACAGTCGCCGGCGCTTGTAGACCGGCGTGTCGTATATGCCATCGGGGAACGCTGCCTCGCGGGTCTCGGTCCGTGCATCCCCATCCCCGGTGTACGTGACCGGCGGCGCGTCCCGGGACACCGTGGCTCTTGCCCGGCAGTTCACCAGTTCGATAGGCTCGTCCGCGCGATAGCCGTACGCCGACTCGTGGGCTGCGGCGAACCGGCGGCCAGCGTCGGCGGCGTCGAACGGGCGTTCAATGTCGACAGTCAGTTCAAAGCTCTGTCCGGCATACCGGAGATCCGCGGCGTAGTGGATGGTGGCGTCAGTCCGGTCGCTGATCTCATCAAGGAGTCGGTCGGTCAGTTCATCGTAGACGGCGTCGACGCCATCGGGGTCAACCTCGGTGAGTGAGCACTGGTAGGTCCGAACCGCGGTGCGTTTCTCATCGGCCGCAAGTAGGCCATACGCGGAGAGCACGCCAGAGGCCCGAGGAATCACCACCCGTTCGATATCGAGATTCTCGGCGATCGACATGGCGTGCATCGGCCCGGCCCCGCCGAACGCGACGAGGGTGAACTTCCGCGGATCGTACCCACGCTCGACGGTCACTGACCGGATCGCCCGGGTCATATTGGCGTTTGCGACGCGGTAGACCCCGCGGGCCGTTTCGAGTGCCCCATCCATCCCCGCCTCAGCGGCGAGGGCAGCGAGAACGTCGTGTGCCGCATCCTGATCAAGCGTCAGTTCGCCACCGAGGCTGGTGCTCGCGCCGATGTAGCCTAACACGAGGTTCGCGTCCGTAACGGTTGGCGCCGTCCCACCTTTGCCGTAGCAGGCAGGACCGGGCTCTGCACCGGCCGAACGTGGACCGATCCGGAGTGCGCCACCCGCGTCAATCCACGCGATCGATCCACCACCGGCGCCGACCGTCTCGATGTCAACCATCGGCGTGCTGATCGGTCGCTCGTTGATTGTTCCCTCGGTCGTCTGTTCGACGGCCCCATCTCGGACGAGACTGACGTCACTAGAGGTACCCCCCATGTCGAAGGTGACCAGCCCATCCGGCACATCGGCACCCGTGGTCGCCATCGCATTCGCGCCGACAACGCCAGCGGCCGGTCCCGAGAGGACCGTCGTCACAGCGTTTCGTCTGACAGTGTCGGCGTCGGTGATGCCACCGTTGGCCTGCATGATCCGTGGCTGTGGAACACCCAGGTCGCGGGCCCGATCGGTGAGGCGACTCACATACCGGTCAATTGCTGGCCGGACGTAGGCGTCAACGACCGTCGTCGAGGTCCGTTCGTACTCGCGGAACTCTGCGAGCACCTCGTGTGAGGCAGAAACTGGGACATCGAGTTCGTCCCGTAGCATGGCGGCCACCCGCTGTTCGTTTTCGGGATGTGCATAAGCGTGCAGCAACACAACGGCGACGGCCTCGACATCCATCTCGCGAAGCTCGGTGGCAATCGATCGCACCGCGTCTGTGTCGACGGGCTGTTCGATTCCCTCAGGAGTTGCCCGCTCAGCAACCTCGAAGCGTCGCCGTCTGGGGACCAGTGGTGTCGGCTTCTCGGCGTCAAGGTCGTACAGCGCCGGTCGATCCTGACGGCCGATTTCCAGGACATCACGGAATCCCTCGGTTGTGACGAGTGCCGTCGTTGCGCCCTCTTCCTCAAGTAGAGCGTTAACCGAGACGGTCATCGCGTGCGAAAACTCATCGATCTGGTTGGGATCGATCCCGGCTGTCTCGCACGCCTTCTCGATCCCGGCGATGACACCCTCGCTTTGGTCGTCGGTGCTCGGCACTTTTGCCGTTACGAGTTCGCCGTCGAGTGCAAGTGCCACATCGGTGAAGGTGCCCCCGACATCGACGCCAAGTTTTGTTGGCCCCGTCATACCACGCCAGCCACGTCAAGGAGCGTTCGGATGCCGAGCCACACGACGACGATGGTCACGATTGCCCCGAGTACATTCGCCACCGGGCCGTTCGTGTACTCGCCGAGGAGGTCCTGCTGGTTCATGGCGTATATGAGGAAGATGGCGACGATCGGCAGTAAAATCCCATTGACCACCTGCGCGAATACGATAATCTGGACGGGACTACCCCCAAGGAGCACCGAGAGGATGCCAACGCCGAGGATGGTCGCCCAAACCGCCCGGAAGCGTGGACTCCGGAGATCGGAGTCCCACCCAAGGGCTCCAGTGGTCGCCCACGCCCCGGCAAGCGGTGCCGTCGTCGCGCTCGTGAACCCGGCGGCAAACAGTCCGATGCTAAAGAACAACTCCGCGTAGGGGCCCGCCAGCGGGCGCAGTTGTTCGGCCATACGGCCAACATCGCTGATCTGCGTCCCCGGTTCGAACGCCGCCGCCGCGGTCACCATGATCGTCACTGTGATCAGCCCGCCGATGGCGATCGAAAGCACCGTATCGACGCGAGCCTGGCCGATCGCCTCGGGGCCGCTCCAGCGCTCTTGAACGTTGCTGGCGTGCAAAAAGAGATTATAGCCCACGATGGTGGTCCCGATGAGACCGGTGATGAGATACAGCGAGCCGGAGGGGATGCCGATCACGAATCCTGAGGCGATCGCCCCGAGGTCAGGGCCGATGAGAATCGCCGACGCCACAAACGAGAGCGACATGAGGATGACGAGTCCGACGAGCGCCCGTTCGATCAGCTTGTACCGGCCGGTGAACAGCAGGGCGCCAGCGACGAGTCCTATCACGACCCCCCAGGTGGTAGAGCCAATCCCCGTGATCGTTGCGAGCCCGGCCGCCCCACCGAGGATATTGCCAGCCTCGTACGCCGCGGTGCCGACGCCGATTGCCCCGACAACAAGGATGATACTGGCGTACTCGACGAGTTGGTTGTCAAAACGCTCTCGGAGGGCTTCCCCAAGTCCTTCGCCCGAGACGAGACCGAGTCGCGCGCTCATCTCCTGAAGCACGATTGTCGCGATGATCGAGAAGGCGATCGTCCACAACAGTGCGTAGCCAAACGCCGCGCCAGTGACGCTTGCGGTCGTGACCGTCCCCGGACCGATAAAGGCGGCTGCGACCATAGCGCCCGGACCGACGGCCTTGAGTCGTTGAATGATGCTCATGATGATTCGATCAGTAGCTCATATCGTGCTTCGATTAGCCTTTGAAATATCTTCGCTCTTGAGGGCACAGTAGTGTTCGCCCGTAGGTAAAGAACGCTCAGCAGCAGCGAGGTGTCGAATTGAACGAGGACATCTGTAACGATCGATAAGAATTGTTCGTCCCAGCAACCCGTGGCCACGCCCGGATAGCTCGTGGCTATCTTCGCTTGCCGCTAGACTGCAGATACCACTGTAACAGACCGACACCTCCCGGACGCTGTCTCAGGCGTGCGCACTCGGAGGGCGGAAACGTTAACTAATATTGCTGAATAAAAGTGGTACCACGACTCATGTTAACAGACAAAACCGCGGTCATCACGGGGGCTGCAAGTGGGAACGGCCGGTCAATCGCAAAGACGTTCGCTGAAGAGGGCGCAGACATCGTTGTCGCCGACATCAGAGAAGAACCACGGGAAGGCGGGACTCCAACGCACCAACTGATCACGACGGAAACGGATGCCGATTCGACGTTCGTTGAGTGTGACGTTACGGCGAAGGACGATATTGAGGCGACTATTGAGGCGGCCGAGGCGTTCGGTGGCGTTGATGTGATGGTGAACAACGCCGGCATCTTCCGCAGCGAGGATGTGCTTGAGGTGACCGAAGACGCGTTTGATCAGATGATCGATATCAACGTCAAGGGCGTGTTCTTCGGAGCGCAAGTAGCGGGTGCACGGATGGCCGAGCGTGGAGGCGGGAGTATCATCAATCTCTCTAGCGTGGCTGGGCTTTCCGGAACGGGCGACTATGTTACCTACTGCACGTCCAAGGGGGCCGTTCGTCTGATGACGTACGCACTCGCGGATGCGTTGGGCCCCTCGGGTGTTCGCGTCAACGCGATTCATCCTGGCCTCATTGAGACGACAATGACCACGGAGGATGTCCAAATCGTCGGCACCGAAGCGGGTGAGCAATACCAGCAGTCGATCCCCTCCCGTCGGGTCGGTACACCGGAGGACGTTGCCAACGCCGCGCTCTTTCTGGCTTCAGAGCTCAGTGACTACGTCAACGGCGAGTCGCTGGTCGTTGACGGTGGTATGAGCAGTACTGGCTAGCCATCACAAGGAACGTCCCGCCGTTTGAGTTAATCAACCTATGACATCTAGCACTTAGCTGCCACCGAGACGCTTGGCCGACACAAAGACCGTCGGAACGATAATCGGGATTGTCAAGATCGCGGCGGTGATCACAATAAACGGGGCAACACCTGCAACCGGGTACGACAGCACACTGATTGCCACCCAGTCAACGAGCGTAATGGCTATGGTATATGCAACAACGGCCAGCGTAGCGATCAGCCCAAACACGCCGACAATGGTGCCAAGGACCCGTCGCATCGACATACCGGTAACGCCTGCTTTCGTGTTCGTCGCCATGAATATTGTGTAGTATTGGAAACGCCGTGCAGCATCAAAACAGTTGGCATCACAATACTGAGGCGAACCGGAATCGGAACGCTATGAGGCACTGTATCGAACCAAGCTCACTCTGGCTGTGTGGCACGCTCGTTGGTCCATCGCTTTTCGACCTCGCGGTTCGCGACGACGATGAGATCCCCGTCGTCGGTTTGGATCCGCGTCTTGCGCAGGTCAATGCCGGTGACCGTTCCGGTCACCGAGGCGGTCGTGACGACATCGCCCTCGTTGAAGTCCGGATCTCGGAGCAGATACACCCCAGCGACCGTGTCGGCGATCATCTCTTTGATCGCGAAGGCGATCCCCAGGCCGATGAATCCGGTCGCCGTGCCAAGACTCGCCGCGATGTCCTCCATGCCGACGATTTTCAGTAACGCCAGTCCCGCCCCGAACCAGAGAAAGATGCTGACGACGGTCACGGTGAGATGAACGATCGGGGTTTGATCCGCTGCGTACACGCGGGTCAGGGCAGACCGAAGAACAGAGGTGACGATGCGAATCGCGATATACGCGAGAATCAGGAACGTCAGTCCAGACAGCAGGCGTGGGATCGTCTCGACGATTCCTTGGAGGAACTCTCCGATCACCGCCTGCCCCAGGACATCGCTGATGGTCACCATGGTCGGGTCGAATACGATCCGTCGTGAAAAGCACCGGGCCAACTCACAGCACCGACGAGGCGGCCGTCAGAGCGTGGACATCTCACGCCTTCGCGACGATCCTCTCGGCGATGTGTTCGCCGAACGGAAGCGAGGAGGTGAACCCAGGAGATACCGCGTTGAGAATGTGGATGGCGTCCTCGCGCTCGATGAACAGCGGATCCTTCACAAGCTTGCCGTCCGCGCTGACGAGCTGGGCGCGGATTCCGGCATAACTGTTCTTGAGGTCCGCCGATCGGATCTCGGGCACGAGTCGCTGTGAGGCCGCCGTGAACTTCGCCTTCCGGTAGGACTTGTTGAGCTCCGAGTAGGCAACAGCGATCATCCGCTTTGAGGCGAGCAGGCGGCGAAAGCCCGCGTAGGTGAGCGTCGCAAGCAGCTCGCGGGGGTTCACATCGGTATTGTCGTACGCTTCACGGCCGAACGCGAGGACGGCATTTGGTCCAACAATGACCTTCCCGTCCGTACGACGCGTGTAATGAACACCGAGGAAGGGCAGTTCCGGGTCCGGCGTCGGATAGATCATACTTTGACAGAGGTCCGTGCGCTCGGGACGCACCTCGTAGTACTCACCGCGGAACGGCACCACCTGGTATCTCTCGCCGACGCCGACCTGGTGGGCGAGTGTATCTGCGTACAGTCCGGCCGCGTTGACGAGGTAGTCGGTTGCAAAGCGGCCGTTGCTCGTTCTCAGGGTGTACCCCGGATCCGCGTGATCGATCCCGGTGACCTCGTAGCCGGTATAGATGCTGACACCGGCCTCGCGGATCTCCCTGGCGAGCGCATAGACATACTGCTCGGCGTCCACGGAAGCAGCCTCGGGGGCGTACAGAGCTGCCTGGCCCTCGGCGTGGGGCTCGTGGGCTCGGATCGCCTCCTGTGAGTCAAGCCGCTCGTAGGCAACGCCGTTAGCCTCGGCCTGTGCGGCGAGGTCGTCCAGTCGCGCTTCCTCCTCGTCGTCCTGTGCGACAACGACCACCCCGCACTCCTCGCAGGGAATGTCATGCTCCGCACAGTACGCCTTCATCCGTTCGGTGCCCTCCGTGGCAAACCGCGCCTTCTTCGAGTCCGGCGGGTAATTGAATCCGGGGTGCAGCACCCCGGAGTTTCGTCCGCTCTGGTGGGCGGCGAGGTGGTGTTCCTTCTCAAGGACAGCGATGTTCAGATCGGTTTGCTCAACCAGGTGCTTCGCGACTGAGAGCCCGACACAGCCGCCACCGACGATGACGACATCGTGATGCATCATACGTATCAGTTGGTGTGAATGCGAGTTCGTTCTCCAGCGTAGACGGCGTCATCGTGCTGGTTTCACACCCGGTTACTTGATCATTGCTGAAGAGCACTTCCGTGTTGTCAGCTGCTGGTACCCGTGATGATCAACGCAGGTTCGGCCGGCGAACACCACGAGTCGTTACACAGAGGGGGTGCTAGACGCCTTCGTAGCGCTCTAGCGATACGGTCTGACACCAACAGTCAGGCTGTGCTTCGCCTGCATGAACACGGTTGCAGCGGCTGCAATGTCGCCTGCCGATCTTTGTTGGTGCATCGCGTACCCGCAGCTATGAGCGAAAACACTGACCGATTGCGAGACATGAGTCGACGGCGGTTCTTGGCGGCCGGCGCGACCGTCAGCGCGACAGCCGTTGCCGGGTGCAATACGGTCGTGAACGCCGTCTTCGGGGCGATCCTTGAGGACGTCAACGTTGTCAACGACACCGACCAGCGCCGTGCGGGGACAGTCACCGTCACAGACCCTGCCGATGAGACGGTCCTCGAGGAGTCCTTTGACGTGCCCTATACCGACGATGACAGCGACGAAGCCCAGGAGAGCAACATCGCCGTCTTTGAGGATGTCTACACCGAGACGGGCGAGTATACGGTCGCTATCGACCTGGATGCCGAGAGCGCGATCGACGGGACCGAGCGCACGACGCAGACGGTCACCGTCTCGGATACCGAGAACGAACACATCATGGCCATGCTGGAATCGCCCTCGGGCGAATCCAGGATCGCCACCGTGGTCGTCATCGAGAAGCTGACTGATCTGCAGGAGTACGCGGCGAACGATTCGGACGCGTGAGACTCT
>CAZFMU010000002.1:0-15735 GCA_964520165.1 uncultured Salinarchaeum sp.
CAGGCGGAGGAGGATGTCAAACGCTGAAACCCCACCCCTTCAGGCAGGGGAGGATGTCCACCTGGCGCCACTCAGCGATAATTGCTCCGACCAGTACGGGAACGGAACAAAGGAGATGAACCAACAGAGAGCTAAGTGGCTTGAGCAGTGGACGGCCGTCGCTCACTCATCATTGGCTGTCGCCGCAAACCCGCCGAAGGGGGTCGTCTCGTGGCTTCGAACGAGTACCTCGTCGGCAACAGTCAAGCCCATACTGAGAAGATTCTGTGCGACGGCGGTGATATCGCTATCGGACTCGCCGACGGCTGTCACCAGCAGGTTCTGCTCGCCGGTCACCAACTCCTGCACGGAGACAACGCCGTCGATTGCTAAAATCTCGGGGATGAGCTCGCCGCGATCCGGGATTGATGCGGTGCAGTACAACAGCATGCGGAGTGGATACCCAGACCGCTGATAGTCGACATGAGCACTGTATCCTTTGATGATCTCGTCGGCCTCAAGTCGCTGGATACGCTTGCGAACCGTGCTGTCGGATGTTCCGGTGCGTTCGGCGATATCGCCCGAAGCGGTGTTGCGTGCGTCCTCTTGGAGGGCGTAGAGGATCGCCTCATCAATGTCGTCAACCTCGCGCGTGGTCATATAGGATCGTCCGGCGTACGACCACTTTACTGTTGTACGTCACTCTCTTCGGTGGGTTTCACTTTCGCCGTGGAAGACCAAACTTGATGCCGGTAACCGGCCATTGATCGCGTGATGGCAGATGGGGGAGATACGCCAGCGACGCGACAGACCACGCTGACCGAGGACTGGTCGCACAGGTCAAGGCAGACCGGCGGTGTGACTATCCACGGCACGGTCGGTGAGACGGTTCGGCGCGTCGAAGCGTCCGTCGAGACCGACGCCGAGCGACTCCGAGCGGTCGCTGGCACCGACACCGTAGCACCGTAGTGCCGGACAGCCCGCCGGTTGGCACACATAGCATGTCAGGTGAAACGGACTATGTCTCGTCGGTGTCTCGGACGACGAATGTCGGCGCGTCGGTATCCCCGGTGATCTGTATCGGAATCGCCCCAAGAATACGCTCGCGAAGTGACGGCTCGGTTTCGCCGATGACTAATAGATCGTAATCCGCCGCGAGCTCAACGATACGTTGGCCGGCATCGTCCTGGTCTCCGATCCGTCGGGTGATAGACTCGGGATCAACCCCCTCGTCAATCAGCCGATCGGTCGCTTGATTGAGTAGGTCTTCGCCGTCGATCCGATCGGACTCCTCGCCAGAGTGAAAGAGTGTGACCGACGCATCGTTAAATGCAAGCAACTCGGCGACAAACGAGAGGATACGCGAGATGTTCACCTCCCCCCGAAGCGGGACGAGAACTTGATCAACGGCCTCTGTCTCACCGGGGGTAAGGATCACGTCACACTCTTCTTCAAGAGCGACTCGGTCGGTGGTCTCATCCTGATTCTTACCGAATACTAAGCGCGTCGTGACCGAGGCCCCGGTCGCCTCAATGGGAGCGGCGAGATCCTCAAGTTCGGTGCTGGCATCGGCCTCAAACTGGTCACGTGCCGCCTCAAGAGGCGTCTGTTCTGGGACGCTGAAGTGGCCTAATACGACCACGTCAAGTGGAGCGATTGTCTCGGCTAAGACCGGCGACAACGGTTTGGCATCAGGTAAGTCAAACGTGACGAGTACTCGGTGAGAGAGGTCCATGACACCAAACAGCGACCGGACGGTTAAACCGGTCACGAATTTGGGAGTTAACCACAGGGGTTGTGATCGATCACTTCATGGGGTTGTGCCGAGTCCGACACAGACTCAAATGCCAGCCCGCAGAGAGTGTCTTCGTATGACAGCATCACTCCACCGCCAGAATGATCGAACCCCACTTGGCGTACTTGTACACCTCGCCGGCCTCTGCTTCAGCGTACTCGGTGCCGGCTTCATCTACATCTTTACGAAAAATCCCGTGACGAAAACCAACGCCGCTAACGCGCTGAACTGGCAACTATTCGTCCTTGTTGCCGGTCTCATACTGATCGTCCTGTCCGTCGGGATCGGGACACTCATCAATCCGTTCTTATCGATCATCACCGCGATAGCGAGTCTCGCACTGGCGGCCCTGAATCTCGCTGTCTGTCTACTCGCGACATTCAAGGCCTACAGCGGGGAGGCGTGGAGCTACCCGGTCGTGTTGTCAATTGTCGAGCACGAGCCAGAACGGTAGTCTGTCACGTCTGATTATCGCACGATTGCTGATCAAAGCCCTCATTAGCACAGGTGGATCAGCCTGACAGCGACGGTTATGACACCATCACGGGACGAGACCTTTTAATCAGTCGGGACCATGATGTAGGTAGCCGTGTCGGAGACACCTGTCAGATCGGTACGCCTCGCGGTGGTTCAACTCGATGATTACGGGCCGTGGACGGTCACCCCTGCACCGCGCCGGGAGACCGATCTCCAAGCACTGCAAGCCCGCCTCTACGCTGATTTCGCCGATTTCGTTGGTCGTGACGATGGATACGCCTTTTTCGGACGGTTCGATAACATGCTTGCTGTTGCCAACGAAACCCCAGCCGAAGCCTTCGGCCGGTTCCAAGAGCGTGTGCGCAACCGGTATCCGGTGACTATCAGCGTCGGCATTGGGAGCGGGTCGACACCGCTGGCCGCCGTTCAGACCGCCAGCGACCTGCTCCAGGCCGCCGGGAGCGCGCAGGACCGTGACCGTCGCGAGGTCCTCCGGTGTGACCAGACGCTCGCCGAGACCGAGACGCAAGACATCACGATTGGCCACTTCGATATCGTTGATGCCACCTCGGCATATACGGATGATCGCAACGCCGTTGACGCCGAGATGGCGATCCAGCGATCGGTTATCGAACTCAAGGCCGAACTCCGCGGGGCCCACGAGAGTGTCGCACAGTTCGTCGGTGGTGACAATGTCATTGGGGTCTGTCCACCTCTTTCGGTCGAGACCTTCCGCGAGGTGATCGATCACGTTGAGGAGGAGACCGGCGTCAGATACCGGGTTGGTATCGGCCGCGGCGAGACGGCACACGACGCCGGGCGCGACGCCAAACACGCCCTTGAGGTTTGTCGGGAGTCAGGTGACCGCGTCTATGAAGCCAACTCGACACACGGGTCAGACCGGATTCCCGACCCGGAGTTCGCGGACGACTGACCGATGTCAAGGGCTGCTGACGCGCTCGTCTTCACCGGCGTGGGTGAACTTGAGCGGCGTCCTGTCACCGTCGATGCGCCGGGCCCCAAAGAGGTCACGATCCGGACGATGGTGTCGGCTATCAGCCCGGGAACCGAACTCCTGTTGTACCGCGGCGAGCTGCCCGCGGAGATCGCCGCCGATATCGGTGTCGAGGCGACCGCGGACGCCGTCACGTATCCAACCCCGTATGGATACGCTCTTGTCGGCGAGGTCACCGAGACAGGAGAGGCCGTTGAGGATGTGACGGTCGGCCAGCGGGTATTCGCATTCCACCCCCACCAGACGCAATGTACGGTCAACGCCGATGCCGTTGTGCCACTTTCCGAGGATCTCTCGGCGGCCGCCGGAGCGATGCTACCGACAGTTGAGACAGCAACGAACTTTCTCATGGACGGCCAGCCGCGGATCGGCGAGCGGGTCGTGGTCTTCGGTGCCGGCGTCATTGGACTGTGGACGACACGCCTGCTTGCCGCGTTTCCGGTCACGGTGACGGTCGTCGAGCCGATTGCGCGGCGTCGCCGCCTGGCCGACGCGATGGGTGCCGATCGGACGGTCCCCCCGGAGGCAGTCGATGACCTCTACGCCGATCGCGCCCCGCCGGGCGCCGACCTGGTCTATGAGGTGTCGGGGCAGCCGGCGGCGCTTGACGATGCCATCGACGCCGTTGGGTATGACGGCCGGATCATCGTCGGGTCATGGTACGGGGAGAAGCGACACCCCCTTGAGCTCGGCACCGACTTCCACCGTGACCGCATCTCGATCACCTCTAGTCAGGTGAGTACCGTCGCACCTGATCACCGCGGTCGGTGGTCGAGTGATCGGCGGTTGCGTGTCGCCCTCGATCAGCTACACCGGATTGACCCGAGCCGGCTGGTCACCGATCGCGTGCCGTTTACTGAGGCCGAGACAGCCTACCGACGGCTGGACTCAAGCCCAGAATCGACGTTACAAGTGCTTCTGACATACGATGACTGACGATAGCCCCACAGCCCACACGAGTGTCGATACGCCAACCGACCGCGTCTATGCCTACGAGATGGCCGTTGAGCGGTCGTTTATTGCACAACACTATCTGACCGTTCCCGAGCCGGAACCACCCGAAGGCTCGGTCCACAGTCACCACTATACGATCGTCGTAGAACTCGCCGGACCGGAGTTGGGTCCCTATGGCTACCTGCTCGATATTACCGTGCTTGAGGACCTGCTTGACGAGATCGAGGCGCGTTACCGCGACACGCTGTTGAACGACTGTGCCCCCTTCGAGGGACAGAATCCGAGCGTCGAGCGGTTCGCAACGGTTATCGCCGACGAACTCGCACCGGCACTGGCTGAGGAACCACCCGAACGACTTCGGGTCACCGTCTGGGAGGACGACGAGGCCTGGGCGCGGCACACCCGGCCACTCGCATGAGCACACCACGGTATCTCGAGGCCAAACGGACCGTCGACGACCGCTCGTTCAATCGACGGGTGCACGACCGGTTTCTTGAGACGGTATCCGATGCGCCGATGATCATAGAGGTTGGAGCCGGAACAGGGGTGACGATTCCACGGCTACTCGCCTGGGGGATCGATGCCGGTTCCTATCGTGGACTCGATACCGACGCCCGGTCGGTCGCCTTTGCTAAGACGGTCCGGCCAGCGACCCTCCGGTATGATGATGAGACGATCGAACAGACGGCCACCGGCTTTCGTGTTCGTGAGCTTGAGGTCTCCTTTGGGTGTGCCGATGCGTTCGAAGCGCTCAGCTCGGATACGGGAGCCGATCTGCTGATCGCACAGCAGGTGTTCGATCTTGTTGGGGTCGACCGGGCGCTAGACGCGTGGCTACCGGCCCTCCGTCCGGGAGGACTGGCATACCTTCCGCTCACCTTCGATGGGATGACTGCGTTTCAGCCCTCGCACCCGGCAGACGACGCGATCATTGAAGCGTATCACGCCTCGATGGACGCCCGGCCGAACGGCGACAGCCACGCCGGCCGGCACCTGCTCGAAGCTCTCACACAGCGGGCCGGTGATGTGCTCGCGGTCGGGGGATCAGACGCGATCATCCGTCCACACGACGGGGAATATCCGGCCGACGAACAGGCGGTACTCGATCAGTTACTCGACTTTATCGCCGACAGCGTCGATCCTCAGGCCGTACCGGCGGTTGAGGACTGGCTCGCGACGCGACGGGCACAGCTTGCCGCTGGCGAACTCGGATACATCGCCCACCGACTCGACTGTCTGTACCGCGCCCCAGCCTGAGCTGCGAGGCTTCGAGGCTCAGATCAAGTATCTTCATGTGCCAGGACGGCCCCGTCAATGGGTACGAGACGGGCTCCGGGCCGATGTGTTGGAGTCGAATAAAAGGCCGAGGAGTCTCCGGTCGTGTCAGACAAGCGGGCTCAGTCTCGTCGCACCCACCCAAGCAGCCGGTAGTCGTGATCAGGCGTATACTGGCGGAAGAGTAGACTGTTCGCGAGCACCGACACACTCGAAAGTGCCATCGCTCCCGCCGCGAGGACGGGCTGGAGAAGGCCCAGAGAGGCCAGCGGGATCATCGTTGTGTTATACCCCAGCGCCCAGACGAGGTTCTGTTTGATTTTCTGAAGCGTCGCTTCGGAGACGCGAATCGCCTTCAGGACATCAGCCGGATCGTCGCGCAGTAGCGTCACATCCGCCGCCTCGATAGCGACATCCGTTCCCGAGCCAAGGGCGACGCCGACGTGTGCTGCTGCGAGCGCCGGAGCGTCATTGACACCGTCTCCAACCATCATGACACTACGACCATCGGCCTGAATCTCCTCGACGGCCGCAGACTTATCGTCCGGAAGTACCTCCGCTCGGACGTTCGCGGGGTCGATCCCGAGGTCAGTGGCGACCGCACGGGCGGTCCGCTCGTTGTCTCCGGTCAGGAGCATCATCTTGAGTCCGCGGTCTTGGAGGGCGGCGATCGTCTCGGCGGCGGTCGGCTTGACCGTGTCAGCAGCGGCGACAACACCGACGAGCCGCCCGTCGACAGCGACACACATCGCCGTCTTCCCGTCGGCTTCAAGTTGATCAAGCGTCTCGGCACCGGCGGTGTCGTCGATCCCGGCTTCGCGGAGCAGCCGGCGGTTGCCGACAAGCACCGTTCGGCCGTCGACCGTCGCGCTGACACCACGCCCGGGGTGATTCTCGAAGTCTTCAGCGTCGGGCACGTCAATATCCTGCGTCTTGGCTGCCTCGACGATCGCCCGTCCGAGTGGGTGTTCGCTCCCGGCTTCGGCACCGGCCGCTAGTCTGAGCACGTCCGATTCGTCAAGTGTCGTCGGGCGCGTGAGCTGTCCACCATCGGGAGCAACGACAGAGTCGATCGTGTCGACATCAGTGACAGCCATCTTCCCCTCGGTGAGCGTCCCGGTCTTATCGAAAACCACGGTGTCAACGTCACGCGCCCGCTCGAGGATATCACCACCTTTGAACAGGACGCCGTTGCGTGCACCGATGGTCGTGCCGACCATTGTCGCCGCGGGGGTCGCCAACCCGAGCGCGCAGGGACAGGCAATCAACACCGCCGAAGCGAAGACGATAAGCGAAAATTCAACGACAGAGACGGTTCCACCGGCAATGGTCGGTCCACCGGCGACAGGTGCCCACAGCGGCAACGTGGCGACGATGTCGGCCAGTGTCTGCGGGAAGGCTGCCCAGAGTCCACCCCAGACGAGCGCGTTGGCGATGACCGCCGGCACGAAGTACGCGGAGATACGATCGGCGACGCGCTGGATATCCGGCTGGCTGGCCTGTGCTTCCTTGACGGTCTGGACGATCTGTTGGAGTGCGGTGTCGGCACCGACCTTGGTGGCTTCGATTAGTAACACCCCGTTTTCGTTGACCGTGCCACCGACGACCTCATCGCCGGCTGTCTTGCCAACAGGGACGGATTCGCCGGTCACCATCGACTCGTCAACGGCGCTTTCACCCTCAACGACGACTCCGTCGGTTGGAATGCGCTCACCGGGCCGAACCCGGAGTCGGTCACCGACGGCGACCGCCTCAAGCGGTCGTTCGTGTTCGGTACCGTTCTCAACGACGGTTGCCGTCTCGGCCTCAAAAGCGAGCAGTTCGCGGAGGGCGTCGCCGGCACGACCCTTTGATCGGGCCTCAAGATAGTTCCCGAGCGTAATGAACACGAGGATGAGCGCAGCAGTATCGAAATACGTCCCGCCGGCGATCAGTCCAGTGAGTGTCCCGACAGAATAGAGATAGGCGGCAGAGGATCCAAGCGCGATGAGGACATCCATGTTGGCCCGGCGGTTTTTTACCAGCGCGGTGTAGCTATTAGCGTAGAACTGGTAGCCGAGGACGGCCTGCACGGGGGTTGCCAGCAGCCACTCGAACCACCCGATCTCGATACCGGCGATGCGATCAGGGAAAAGCGTGCCACCGAGAAGCATGGTGTCGGCCAATGCGAGAACCAGCGGCGTTGTCAGGGCCGCCCCGAAGATCGTGAGCCGGCGCTGTTGGGTGATTTCGGCCTCGCGTGCCACATCGTGGTTGGCGGTGTCCGTCGTGTCCGCCTCAACGGGCGTGTATCCGGCGCGCTCGATGGCGCCGTAAAACGCATCGCGGCCGGTTTCCGCAGGATTATATCGGATCTGCGCCTCGTCGGTGGCGTAATTGACCTCGGCGTTGATCACGCCGGGGACATCCGCAAGCGCCGCGGCGGTGGTTTCCGCACAGTTCGCACACGACAGATCAGCGATTCCGACGGTTGTCGTCTCGGCGATCGCCTCGTAGCCGGCTGCGTCGATGGTATCGTAGATACTGGCGAGGTCAACCTCTGCGGGATCATAGGTCACGGTTCCCTCGTCGGTGGCGAAGTTGATTGATGCCGACTCGACGCCCGCAAGCTCAGCGAGTGCGTCCTCAAGGGTGGCCGAGCAGTTCGCGCAGGACATGCCGGCGATCTCAAGCCGGGTCCGTCGGGTAGCCATTGATACGTGTACTATGGGATACTCGTTTAGGACCGTTGTCCCTTCGCGAGTAAGGGTCAGTACCGTCGCGAGGTTTGGAGGCCAAACTCAAGCGCCCTCTTCGAGTTCGCGATACCGCTCCTCAAACCGTGTCCGACAGGACGGACAACAGAAGTGGTAGGTGTCACCGTCGATGCGGGCGGTCTCACCCTCGTTGTCGACGGTATTCGAACACTCAGCGCACGTCAGACCAAACGCCATCCCCTCAACTGACTGCGTCCACTCCACCGCATCGATGAGCGTCACAGAATAGCTCATCCCCTCAAGATCGCCGAGCAGCGAGTCAAGCCAGTCGCGGATCGACCGGGCATCGACGCGAGCATAACACCAGAGGTCGCCCTCGGCGGTCACAAACAGGTGGTCAACCCCCGTGGCCGATCGGAGCCGTTCACGTGCCGGTTCGAGGGTGCTCTCAGGCAGGTCAATCTGAATCATCACCGAGACGCCACCCTGAAGCTGTGACCGATCGAGTGCGATCGTGAACTGGTCGATGACACCGGCCTCCTCAAGTCGAGTCACCCGATCGGAGACTGCCGGGCCAGAGAGCCCGACTCGCTCACCGATCTGACTGAACGGCCGACGGGCGTCATCGGCGAGCAACGACAGGATCTCAAGGTCGGTTTCATCAAGCGATACCATACACTCCGTTCGGATTACGCTCCGATACGTGTTTCGGCGTTACTTTTGAATCATAGATTTTGTCGCGACAACACTTTCGATAGATAAGTTTATGCTCCGCTGTGGAGACTACGGCCGCAACTTGAGTCTCCCGAAGATTCACACGGGAAGAGGTGGATGTGTCGACGTGTCATGCTCGTCAGGCGATCGCATTCCGGGGTGTGTCGGCACCGATGACGGCCAACGCCCGATGGATCACCGCGGGTCGTCTCCTGGCGATTGCCGTTCTGGCGCTTGCGCTTGCCGGGCTGCTCGCCGTTGCCGTTCCGGGGTTTATGAGTCAGCCAGCGGCCGATCCGCCGGAGTACACGATCAACGAGGTGACACTCGAGACCGACGAGATCACCGGACAGACGGCGACGCTGAACGTCACACTGTTACTTGAGCGACTCGACGGCTCGGCGGATAACGTCACGCTGGCCGTTCGGGCGGTCGATAGTTCAAGCGGACTCTTGGTCGATGAGACGACACGGTCAGTCGAGACGGCGGCGCCGAACACCGAAGTCCCCGTTACGGCCACAGTGACGGTGCCGCGCGAAGGTGGATACGAACTCCGGTCGGTGCTGTACGCTGACGGCCAACGCATCGAAAGTGCCCGCACCAGCGTCGAGGGGGTCGCAGCGTTGACTCCACCGTACGCCACCTCGACGATCAGCTTCAGCGAGTTTACCTACCGGCCGGCGGTCGAGTATACCGTGCTTGACGCCGGTAATGAGCAGACGACGCTTGAGGTGACGAGTTATCTGACGAACACCGGCGATCAGCCCCATTCCGATCTCGAACTTGAGATCATTGCTCGTCACGCCGAGGCCGGGGTCGTCGCCGACCGAACCCGAACATCAGTCCGACCGATCGATCCCGGGCGGACGGTGCCGGTCACGACAACCATACGCGTGCCATCAGAGACCAACTACTACCTAGACGCGACCCTCTGGCGTGATGATGTGGTCATCGGGTCAACCCGTGGTGCGGCCAACCTGGATCCCCAGCGGACCGTCTCGGTGGACACCAGACAGGAGGATATCGGATTCAATGCCGAGGACTTCGAGACCGATCGCCGACGACCGACGGCCGAGGACGACGCGTCCGACCGAGGAGCAACTCCCGGGATGGGCGCACTCGGCGCACTAATTGCAGTCCTGAGTGCAATAGCCCTCGCTACATACCGACAGAGAAACCCATGACCGACACGGATTCGACACCGACGACCGCCGAGTCAACAGACGGCTCTTCTACAGATGAGGACCCCCCGTCGACCCGTCCCGAGGCAATCACGGTGCTCCAGTGGGTCGGGATCGCCGTCTTCGCGCTGTTCGCGTTGCTGGCCGGCGTCGGGCTCTACCGGAGTCTTGGCGCGATCGTCAACCTCTGGATCGCCGACCGGTACCAACCGATCGCGAATCTCCTTGTCAACGTCGCCGTGCTCGCCGTCGCGCTGTCGGGACTGATTGTCGTCCTCCGACGGCGCACTCAGGGTGAGCGGTAACCGGCGGTGACCAGCCAGCTCCGACCAAAGTTCACCAAGTAGAGGATACCAGTAGCACTCACTACCAGCGTCAGGTGGTGCCCCGTCACTGGGAGAAGCGCTAGCCACATCGTCACGACGAGTAGCGCATACAGCAACGAGTTCAGCCACCGCGTTTCATCAGCGACGATCGGACGCCGCCGATACCGTCTGATGGCGCGCAATAGCACGTACACGTACCGCACAATCCCGACCGCAAGAAACCACACTGGTGCGGCCCCGATCCCGACGACAAGGGCCGCACCGGTCAGAACGGTCAGTCCATCGGCCTCGGTGTCAAGCCGGGCGCCAAGTGACGAGACGCTATCGGTCGCCCGGGCTAGCGTTCCGTCAACGGCGTCAAGCAGCGCAGCCACAGCATAGCCCGCAACGACGAACCACCCAACGGCGACATCAGGGAGAACGGCATATCCGAGGAGGAGCGCCATGACGCTACCGCGGGCGAGCGTAAGACGGGTTGCCGAGGTAACCCGTGCCACAGACGGCGACGAGACGCGCATCGCCGCGTGGACCCCGACAAGGACCCAGCCCAGGAGACCGCCGCCGGCGAGCACTAGGACGGCCGGACGGGTGCCATAGCTCGGGCGCACAAGCATCCAGAGTCCGACAACGATGGCCGCCGTTCCGATCGGGGCTCGGAGAACGGTAAAGGGATGATCGGTCGCGCGACGGCCGAGTTCTCGGATCACGGATTGGGTGGTGCCGAAATTCAGACACGCTCGCGGCGGACAATGACAACTAAGAGGACGATCAGCACGATCTGTGCGACCTTATCAATGATCTCCGGGGGTGAGAGCGTTCCGAGCGTTGGCTGTTGGATAACATACCAGAGGACGATCTGGATGCCCGTGTAGGGAATGCCAAGTGCAGCGACCACGTCACGGCGGGTGGTCACCAGCGCCGCTGCGATTCCGATGAAAAAGCCGACACCGGCTAGGACAAAGAGGATCCCGAGCGTTGCCGGCACAAACTGAATTCCGAGCGCGAGATGCACCAACGCACTGACGACGGCCAACAGGGCGGCGATCCACTGGAGGGGCGTGACCGACGCGAGGCGGCGTCGATCGAACGAGTATGCCATCTATATCTACTTGGGGCAGCGACGCAAAAGCCTTCCTCCGGTCTACGAGGCAATCACTCTCGTGTGGCGCGGAACCCGGGCGTTCCCTGCTCATGAAGCGCCCAGGAGACAGCCCCGACATCGTCTCGGAGATCGTCATGGTAGGCGACGAGCCGATCCTCCAGTTCCGGGTGCGATCTGGCGAGGATCTGTACCGCTGAGAGGGCGGCGTTAAATGACTTGCCAGCGTCAACCGCGGTCAGCGGAGCACCGGTCGGCATGCCGATCACCGAATCGACGGACTTCTCCTGGACCGGGACCCCGATTACCGGCAGCGGATACGCGATTGAGGCGGTCATGTTCGGGAGATCGGCCGACTTCCCACCAGCCCCGGCGATAATGACCTCAAGGCCTCGATCGGCCGCCGTTTCGGCGTACGCGGTCATGAGATCCGGGGTACGGTGCGCCGAGGTCACGTACGTTTCGAAGGTGAACCGTTCGCTGGGTGGATCATCGTAGTCGGTCACTTCGGCAAACCCGAGCTCGTCAACAAGCGCCTGATATGCACCCGGATCATCACTGGTTCCCATCATCACGTCCAGGTCGGAATCACTGCCCATTACGATCCCGATGTCAGGGGTCTCGTCGGGGTCGCGAGGTTGCTGTGCCTCGGCGTTGAGAGCGTCGATCAGGGCTTCGACATCGCGTGCCATGTCCGGATCTGGGGAGGGTGACATCAAGAAACGGGCGGATTCGATCGGAAGGTTGTCGCATCACGCAGTTCCCGAGCCCGATCAAGCAGCGCGTCGGAATCATCAATATCCGTGCCATCGGCGGCAACAGTCAGATGGCCGAGCTTCCGGAGTGGTCGGGCCTCGCGCTTGCCGTACCAATGGAGGTGACAACCATCTGCGGAGAGGAGCGTCTCGACGCCCTGGAGTGCGGCCGGCTGGTCCTGCTCAACATCCCCGAGTAGGTTTGCCATCGCGGTCTTCGAGCGTAGCCGAATGTTCGCCAGTGGAAGATCAAGAACCGCCCGGACGTGCTGTTCGAACTGCGAGACGGTCGCCCCTTCGATCGTCCAGTGTCCGGAGTTGTGCGGTCGGGGGGCGATTTCGTTGACCAGAATCTGATCGTCTTCGTCTTGGAACAGTTCGACGCCATAAACCCCACGGCCCTGCATCTCCGCGAGGACGTCCTCAACGACGGAGCGGGCGTGTGCGAGAACGGCGCTATCCGCCCGAGCCGGAGTGATCGTCTCGCGAAGAATCTCCTCGCGGTGGATTGTCTCCGTGACGGGAAACATGGCGGTCTCGTCGTCGCCTTTGACGGCGATAATCGAGAGCTCACGCTTGAAATCCAGCAGAGCTTCGGCCATCGCGTTGTTGCCGAACACCTCGATGGCAGATTCGACCTCGTCGAGGCCCTGGACCGGCCGGTTGCCGCGGCCGTCATACCCCCCCTCGCGGGCCTTGAGCATCACCGGGCCGAGATCCTCAATGGCGGCCCGAAGGTCGTCCGCGTCGTCGACTGACCGGAACTCCGGCACGGGAATTCCCGCTTCGGCAAGGCGTTCCTTCTGGATCAGTTTATCCTGAATCATCCGCAGCGTCTCCGGGTTCGGATGGACGGGAATACCGGTCGCCGCACTCGCCTGTTTCATCGCGTCAGGGTTCGCGAGTTCGATCTCAAGGGTGATTGCGTCGGACCGGTCCGCGAGTCGGGCGATCGCCTCGCTGTCGTCGAAGTCCGCAACGATCTGGTCGCGAGCAACCGGAGCAGCCGGACACCCGGGCGTTGGATCCAGTACGATCAGGTCAACTCCGAGCGGAGCGGCGGCCTCGCCAAGCATGCGTCCAAGCTGACCACCGCCGACCACGCCGAGGGTCGGTCCTGGTGAAGTAAGTTCCATAGCTGTCGTTACGGCGGCGGTCGGATAACTCTTACAGGGGGACGACAGAATCCGACGAACTTCCATCGGCGAGGCTGGGTGTCAACAAGCGATGACCGAGAAAGACACGTACTGACCTAACAGGCTCAGCAGATCCATCGCTGAGCGTCATCTCGACCATGACCGCTCAGAGCGGTCGTGACGCTCACGCGAGGCCAAAGCTCTCGGCGAGCAACTCGGTGTCGACATCGCCATAGTGGTGGGTCGGACCCCCGACGACATCGACGGTGACCTCTGCAGGGGCAAACACGCTCTCGTCAATCTCATAGAAGTCCCAGTCGGCCTCTGCGAGCACAGCTTCGAAGGGACGGCCGTGTCGTGACGTCATCGTTGAGGGCAGTTCCTCGAAGACGGGATCGTCCTCGGTGACGACGAGGTGAACCTGGCCGCCGTAGGCAAGGGCGTCGTTGACCCGGGCGATTGCCGTCTGTTCGGTGGCCGGAACGGGGGCAACAGGGGCGGTGCCGCTGGCCGCAATGACCTTCGTGGGGTCATAGCCGAGTTCAAAGAGCCGGAACAGGGCGATTTCCGGAGCACGACCCGCAAGCGCAACCGAGCCACTGAGACTTGCCGTTGGAACCGTCGGCAAGTATACGCCTGAGGGATCGATGTCGGTAAGATCGGCGACGTGTTCGGCGACGGCGGCGGTCGGCAGATCGGCCGCCTCAAGTGACAGCACGGTCAGGTCGAAGGCATCAACATATTCGAGGGCCTGGAACTCCGGTTCGCGCGCGACTAAGGCTCGTGCCGGACCGCTCCCGAGAGCCTCATACCCGTCGACTGAGACCTCCCACCCGGCTTTTTGTGCGCCCAAGAGAGCGAGTCCGGGTTGGTCGGTCGACACGTCGACGTACGGCAGCGGGGCCCCTTCGAGTGTGTCCATGCGCGACTGGACCGTCGCTAGGCCGGCCGTCTGGATCTCTGTCAGCAGGAGTCCGGCCTCAATGCCGCCATCGAAGTCGACGCCGAAGTCGATCGCCGTGGCGCCATTATCAAGCTCGACCGCGCCGATGTTCAGATCCTCGGCGTACTCGAGGGCCTCATCGACCAACTCGATGGCCATCCGATTGAGACTTTCCATATCCAGTACTCGAACAGCGCGTACAATAGTGCGGCGGTCCCTAGACGTTGTTCATTCGTCGGGCCGTTGCCGTGCCACAGTGCTGACACTCGGCGATGCGGTAGGGGGTTCGCGAGTGTCCAACCTCGTCGGCGTCACCAGCCTCTCGGCGGATTTCGAGTGACACACGATGTGGCGTCTCGACGCCACAGTGCTCACAGTACTCTTGAAGCGTCGATGAGCGTTGTGCTGTCGATCCCATACCTGTCACATGGCAAATGGATATATAAATCTGGGTATGACGCCTGTCAGACGCTCGCTGAGGAAGTCCGCCGTATCAATGGTTGAAAACACACCTGTTCTATTCAGTAGCGCTTCCAAACACTGGTCGGTATCAGCAGGGCGCAGCGCACGAGGACCCCCGACCGACGGGTAGTCGGTAATCGCATGATGACCGACCGGCACCACGCCCCGAACGGCGACGACGAAGACGCGCAGATGGTGAATCTTGATAGCCGTGAGTACTCACAGCTTGAAGGCGCGGAGACGTACCTGGTCGAACTCGTGACGCCGTTTGTGGTGGAGGCGGACGACCATTCCATCCCGTGGTGGTAAGCGGAAAATCGGGACGATCTCCGACTCCGTGACACGAAACCCCACGAACAGTGATAGATCCAGGTTGGAGAGAGTGGACCACGGACCGATCGTAAAGTGCCCCGGAGACTACCCGGAGGAGACCGCGAAGAAGGGTCTCCACGAACGAAATCGTATTACGGCGTCGGCGACGATTCGAGTTTCTGATAGTCCTTGTAGTCGGAGGTGCCACGGAGTTCCTCAAGCAGGTTGATGCCCGCGCGGGTGCCCTCGCCAACGGAGGTGTTGACCTGCTGTTGGCCACCGGTGACATCGCCAGCGGCGTACACGCGGGGGACATTTGTCGCCGCCTCTTCGTCCGTCTGGATATACTGGCCCTCGGTGGCAACTCCGAGTTTCTCCGCGAGGTCGGTTCCGCCAGCCGCACCGAGGGCGACAAACAGGCCATCGACCTCGATGAGCTCCTCATCGCGGGTAACAATCGCTTCGAGGCCATCCTCGCCCTCAAGCCGATCAAGCCGAGCGGTGTTGACGGTAATGCCTGACTCCTTAAGTTGGGCCTCAAGCTCGGGGTCGACAGCAAGTTCGTCACCGTTGGTGAGCAACTGAACGTCGTCAGTATAATCAAGCAGCATGAGCG
>CAZFMU010000002.1:15835-27186 GCA_964520165.1 uncultured Salinarchaeum sp.
CCCCCGCCGTCGTCGAACACGTACGTCGTCTGGTCGGCCCGGGCCGTGTACACCGCCGCACTGGTCCCGGCCGGGCCGCCACCGATCACTGCCACATCGATATCGATTGGATCCTCGGTCATGGGTATGGAAAGAAGGTAAACGTCAACGTCACGCCACGCCGTACTGCGAGAGCGCGCGCATGAGTGTCTGTTTTTGTTGCATTCCGACCATGCGATCGGCCGCCTCACCGTCGGAGAAGACGATCAGCGTCGGAACGCCCCGAACGCCATACTGGCTGGCCAGTCGCTGGTGTTGGTCGATGTCGACCTTCGCAACGGCGGCGTCGGTCTCCTCGGCAATCTCCTCAAGAATCGGCGCGATCATCTTGCACGGACCACACCAGTCCGCGTAGAAGTCCGCGATCACGACGTCGTACTGCTCGGCCGTCTCAGAGAGGTGATCAGCGCCCTCGATGTGGATCGGCTCGGCGGGCGTCTCCGAGGCCGGTTCAGCGTCGGCGTCGGAGGCGTCGTCACCTTCTACCTGCGACCTGATCTCCTCAAGTTTCTGTTCGCGGAGTTCTTCGATGGACGGATCCTCACTCACACTCTGTTGTATTCGATCCACCACCTTAGGTATTGTGAATAGTAATTCGATTGCTGGACAATACTGCTGCGGAGAACGGACCGGCCAGTACCTTCCGGTCGCGTCTCCCTCTTCCGGAGTGTTTATGCGTGTTTGGCCGACCGTAGATGTACATGGCAGTTAGTGACACACAGTCGTCAACGATCGAACGCGTCGGGTACCGGATCGCCGAGGCGGTCGAACGATGGATGCCAAGTCCGTTTTTATTCGCCATCCTGCTTTCGTACATTGTCTTTCTCGCCGGGGTGATCGTGACGGACGCAGGTCCCGGTGCAATGGTCGGACACTGGTATGATGGATTCTGGGCGTTTCTGACCTTCTCGATGCAGATGGTGCTGATTCTCATGACCGGATTCGCGCTAGCGTATCATCCACGAATCAACGATCTGCTGGTGCGGCTGACGAAACTCCCGAACGGCCCCGGGCAGGCAGCGGTCCTCGTTGGGGTCTTCGCGATGGCCATCGCGTGGATCCACTGGGGGTTTAGCCTGATTCTGGGAGCGATCTTCGCCCGTGAGATGGGCAAGACCGCCCATGAGGCGGACTTTGAGGTCCACTATCCGCTGTTGGCGGTGGCGGGCTACATGGGTCTTGGACTGACCTGGCACTGGGGCCTGTCGGCGTCGGCCCCGTTGATGCTTGCTACTGAGGGCAACGCGTTCATCGAACAGGGCGTTGTCGAGGGGGTCGTCCCGGCCTCTCAGACGATCTTTCATCCCTATGGACTAGCACTCGTCGGATTGTCGATTCTCTTTGCGCTTGCTGTCCTATATGTGCTAGCTCCGTCGGGGACTCGGGCACGGGGCATCACCGAGTACATCCCTGAATCCGAACTTGTCGAGGCCAGCACCGATGGTGGAACGGTCGACGCGGGCGAACAGCCGGCCGCCGAGACTGAACGCGGCGGACGGCCACCGGCGGCAGTGATCGACAACAGTCGCCTCCTTGGAGGGCTCATCGCCCTCACGGGCGTCGGGGTAGTCGGCTACCAGTTCGTCACGAACGGACTCGACGCGCTGACGCTCAATGTCGTGAATTTCGGATTTCTGATGGCTGGGATTTTAGTCTGGACGAACCCGGCGGCCTACCGCGAAAAGTTCAACGAGGGCGCAAAGGCCGCCGCCGGCATCATCCTATTGTTTCCGTTTTTCGCCGGTATTCAGGGCATGATGGCTGGCTCCGGACTCGCACAGATGATGGCGGAGGGGCTGATCGCCATCTCGACGGAGCAGACCTTCCCAATGTTCGCCTGGTTGACCGCAGCAATCGTGAACCTCTTTGTTCCCTCCGGCGGGGGTGAGTGGATCATTCTCGGTCAGCCTATCCTCCAAGCGGCTCAGGACCTCGGCATCCCCTTAGGGCAGGCAACAATGGCTTATGCCGTTGGTGACGCCCACACCAACCTCCTGAATCCATTCTGGGCGCTTCCCCTGTTGGCGATTACGCGGATCAAGGCCCGGGAGATGTTCGGCTACGCGGTGTTGATGCTTCTCGCGTTGATCCCCTTCCTCGCTATTGTTCTCACGGTCTTGCCATACTGATCCCAACCGTTTTCCTCGCTACGCCGTAGAACTGGATATGCATCAAATACACCGTCAGCAGGGCATCACGCAGCATCGGAGGGAGCGATGACCGTTTATGGGGTCGGCCTCGGACCAGGGGCACCGGGGCTGGTGACTGTTCGTGGTCGGGACCTCATCGCATCTGCCGATGCCGTTTTTGCCCCCGGTCCACACTCACGGTCGATCGTCGCCGATCTCGTTCCCGAGGCCCCGCTCCGGGATGTCGAGTTTCCGATGACAAGTGACGAAGAGCGGCTTCGCGCCGCCTGGAAGGAGGCGGCAGTAGACATTGCTGCCGCAGGAACGGACGCCGATGCCGTCTTTGTCACACTGGGCGATCCCAACATCTACTCGACATTCAGGCACCTTCACTGGGCACTCAAACGCTTTCATCCCACGGTGGATGTTGAGGTCGTCCCTGGTGTGTCCGCGGCCACGGCGTTCGCGAGCGCTCTCGGCGTCGAAGTCGAGACTGGCGCACAACTCACCCTCGGCGAGGCTCGGGGAGCGGAGACGGCCCTCGGGCCCGAGCGGCTTATTCTCATGAAGGTGACCGACGCGGTGGCGCTTCACGACCGACTGACCGAAGCCGGATATACGGTCCGGTATGGGCGCAAACTGTTCATGTCGGACGCCGAGACGGTGGTGACTGCCGATCCGCACACCGTGTCCGATCGGGAGTATTTCACCCTGGCGTACGCCGACCGGCGTGCCCTTGATGAACGAACGGCGACAAGCGGGACCGATCGGCCGTCGCTGCTTGAGTGAGCCTCAGAAATCGAGGTGCGGAAAGGCGTTCTCTCTGGCGCGATCCATCAGAATCTGGTGGGTACTCCGGGTCTGCTCACCGTCCGGGTTCTGTAGTTCGTAGGTGCCATCGGACTGGAGTTCCCACGCCAGGTAGTTATCCGTCCGATTGACCTCAAGAACGAACTGGAGATACTCCTGGAGTTTAGGGTCGCTCACCGGGACGATCGATTCAACCCGATTCTCGAGGTTTCGGACCATCCAGTCGGCTGAGCCGATAAAGTAGTTCCCCTCGCCACCGGCGTGGAAATAGAAGATCCGGGAGTGCTCAAGGAACCGGCCGACAATGCTGTAAATGTCGATGTTCTCGCTGAGACCCTCAATCCCGGGCCGAAGACAACAGATGTCTCGGACAACAAGATCGATGTCGACGCCGGCCTGGGCAGCCGCGTAGAGCTCCTTGATGACCTCGGGATGCTCAAGACGGTTCATCTTCGCGACAATCTTGGCCGTCTCGCCCGCACGAGCCCGGTCGGCCTCCGCTTGGATCAGGTCAATGAACCGTGTCTTCATGTTTGCCGGCGCGACAAGGAGCTCCTCGTAATCTTGGTGGAGCGACCGGCCAGTAAAGAAGTTGAAGAGCTTGATCAGATCCTGACCGATGGCCTGATTGGCCGTCAGGAGGCTGAGATCCTCGTAGATTTTCGCGGTTTCTGAATTGTAATTGCCGGTCCCGACGTGTGAGTACACCCGGACACCGTCATCCTCCTCGCGGACCACCACACCGGTTTTGGTGTGGGTCTTCAACCCGACAGTTCCGTAGGAGACATGGATGCCCTCCTCCTCAAGTTGTTCGACCCACTGGATGTTCCGTTCCTCGTCGAACCGGGCTTTCAACTCGACGTTTGCGGCCACCTGTTTACCGTTGCGTGCGGCATCGATTAGACTCTGGACAACCTGGGATTGCTCTTCGGTCCGGTAGATCGACGCCTTGATTGCTAGGACCTTCGGATCCCGAGCGGCCAGATCGAAGAACCGCTGGACCGATCCTGAAAAGGAGTGATAGGGGTGATGGACGAGGACATCGCGTTCACGAATTGCCCCAAAGAAATCATCGGGATCATCCTGCGGGTGGAACCGCGGATGAGGCTGTGGTGTCCACGAGTCGTACTTCAGCTCGGGGCGATCAAGGTCCGCCAGTTCGAGGAAGTCACGGTAATCAAGCGGGCCGGGAACCTCAATGACCTCGCGTTCCTCAACTTCGAGTTGCTCAACCAGCACCGACCGGGCGGCTTCGGGCATATCCGGGGTGATATCGAGACGGACAACCGGGGCGAACCGGCGCTTCTCGAGGACGTCTTCGATCATATCAACGAGATCTTCGGCCTGTTCCTCGTCGCGTTCGACCTCAGCGTTGCGCGTGACCCGAAACAGCGACGCATCAACGATCTCGACGCCCGGGAACAGCGATTCGAGGTGCGCGGCAATGACATCCTCAAGGAGGATGTACCGACCATCGGAGGCCTCGATGAAGCGCGGGCGGTTCTCCGGGAGTTTCACCCGGGAGAATTTGGGATCGTCATCCGGGGCATCCCGCGTCAACACCGCAAGCGAGAGACTGAGATTGGAGATGTGCGGGAACGGATGGGCCGAATCGAAGCTCAGCGGGGTCAGTGTCGGAAGGATGGAACTCTCAAAGTACGCCGCGACGGTCTCGCGCTCGCTTGGGGAGAGCTCACCGTAGCCGACAATCTCGATACCGGCGTCGGCTAGGGCGGGCTTGATCTCGGACTGATAGCACGCCGCCTGGTCGTGGAGTAGCGCTTCGACTGTCTCAAGGGTCTCATGCCAGATCTCCTGTGGCGTGCGCCCGTCCGGGGTACGATCGCCGATGTCGTTGGCAACGTGGCGTTTCCACTTGCCGATCCGCTTCATCGAGAACTCGTCGATATTGTCGGTCGCGAGCCCGAGAAACCGGGTGCGCTCAAGCAGTGGCTTGCGGTCGTCCTGTGCCTGATGGAGGACCCGACGGTGGAAGGCCTGTTCACTCAGATCCCGGTTGATGTAGTACTCGGGGTCAAGCTCGTCCGCCGTACGGTAGTCGGGGACCTCCGTGGCACTCGCCGACGAGGAGTGCTGGTCCGGCGTGTCGCCCATGTGTCGTCAGTACACAAGGTCGTCGGTCGAGACGATTGAATCCTCCGACCGGTGTTTGTACTCCTCAGAGGTGATCTGATGGAGTGTCTCGGTCGTGAGGTTGTAGACACTGAGGCCGTGGCCATGAACACAGCCGGTGTCAAGGCCGACAGCGTGATCGGTGACGAAGGGGGCGTCGAGAACAGTATGGCCAAAGAACACGCGTGGCAGTTCATCGTGGCGTTCGAACCAGTAGGTCGCGTCCGCCGCATCGGCATCGCTGACATACCGGTGTTCAAGCAGGTCATCCTCGGTCTGGTCGGTGAGCGCCTTCTCGATGTCGATGCCACCGTGTACCAGCAGGTTCTGACCGACCGAAATGGCCAGCGGCAGCGACGCGATATACTCCTTTGCGTCGTCGTCAAGCCCGGGATCGGCCGTGCCGTCGATGATCTTCTGCTCGTTGTTCCCCCGGATCGTCATCATGTTCTCTGTCGAGCGGACACGGTCGACGACGGCCTGGCTGTCAGGGCCCTTTCGGACGAGGTCGCCGACGAACAGTACGAGGTCGTCCTCGGCAATCGCAAGTTCATCAAGCATCCGTTCGAGTTCGTCGATGCAGCCGTGGACATCACCGACGACGTAGATGTCCGCCCAGTTACTCGGGTCAACGCGGACGTGTTTTTCCTCGATCGCGGGCGCGAACTCGATGGGCGACAGGGTATCGGCGGTTGATACGGTGCTGTCGACGACGACATCGGTCCGAGAACTCATGTATTTCATACGAAAGGACGTCCACGTAAGATGGTTGCTATGATAGCTATATAGCCGCATAAACCAGTGGGTATCGCTTGGATCGGGAATAGCCGGCGCCGGGGGGCCTAAGTCGGTCCAGCCCATCACATGGGTATGGCACACGCTGGCGAAGACGACGGTGGACTCCTGCCAGAGCATCGGTCGGTCGACGTGTCCGTGCTCGTTATCGGAGCCGGGGCGGCGGGGGCTCGGGCGGCCATCGAGGTGACCGAACAGGGGATCGACGACGTGCTCGTGCTCGGGAAGCGTGGACACGGCGACGCTCATACGACATGGGCACGCGGCGGGATCAACGGCGCCCTCGGGACCCACGATCCGGAGGACGATTGGACCATTCACGCGGCGGATACCCTCAAAGAGGGGCACTTCGTCAACGACCCCGAGAAGGTCGAGACGGTCACCAAGCAGATGCCCGAGCGGTTGCGCGAACTCGACAAGTGGGGGATGGACTACTCCCGGACCGAGGACGGGGGGATCGATCAGCGGTACTTCGGGGCACAGTCCTTCCGACGGACGGCCTTCGCTGGCGATCACACCGGCGAGTCGCTGCTCGACACGCTTGTCGCGCAGGCTCAGGATCTTGAGATTCCCTACCGGGAGAACCTGCTGATCACGAAGCTTCTCGTCGAGGACGACCAGATCCAAGGGGCGGTGGGTGTCGATCTCGATGATGGGGCCTTCGTGGTGTTCAACGCCGGAGCAGTTATCCTCGCTGCCGGCGGCTACCCTGCCATCTACAACCGACACACCTCTCGGGACGACGAAAACAACGGTGACGGACCGGCGCTGGCCTACGATGCCGGGGCCGATCTGATGGACATGGAGTTCGTCCAGTTTCACCCGACCGGGATGGCCGTTGACGAGGACGACCCCGAGTGGGCGCCCTGGAGCGGCCGTCTTGTGACCGAGGCCGTTCGCGGTGAGGGCGGACGACTGTTCAATGCCGAGGGCGAGCGGTTCATGGAGCGGTACTCTCCCGACCAGATGGAACTCGACGCGCGCGACGTCGTCGCCCGCGCCATCGCGACCGAGGTCGCCGAGGGCCGGGGGACCGACAACGGTGGTGTCTACCTCGATATTTCCCATCGGGAGGCATCGTTCATCAAAGAGCGGCTGCCCCGGATGTACGAGCGCTTCGCTGACCTCGGGGTCGACATGGCGGAGTCGCCGGTCGAAGTGGCCCCAACGGCACACTACGGCATGGGCGGTGTGCAGGTCGACGGCGCCGGCGAGACCGACGTTACCGGCCTGTTCGCTATCGGCGAGACCATGGCCGGCGTGCACGGCGCTAACCGGCTCGGTGGCAACTCTCTGGCGGAGACGGTCGCCTACGGCGTCGAGGCCGGTCAGGCGATTGCGGCGCGCGAGCCGACGCCGGGGTCGATTCCGGAAGCGGTCATCACCGACACAGTCGCCCCCCACCTCTCCGGACTTGCGGAAACCGCCGATAGCGACGGAGCTGTTGCCGTCGAGACACTCCTCACCGAGTTGCGCGAGATGATGTGGAACGCCGCCGGGATTCGCCGGGACGCCGAGTCGCTCCGCGACGGGCTGGATCAGCTGGCGACCATCCGCGAGCGAGCGGACGACCTCGCTGTCGGTCCGCTCGACAGTCGATCCTTCGAGTTCGCGATCGACCTGGGATTCATGCTGACGACCGCGGAAGCGGTATTGCGCGGCGCGCTTGAACGCTCAGAATCGCGCGGCGCCCACTACCGGACCGACCATCCCGATCTCGATCCGGACTGGCGACACAACATCGTCGTCTCGCAGGCTGACATCGGGGGGATGACGCTCACGACGACCCCGGTCGACACCCCCAGTGCGGCGGTTCAAGCGGCCCTCGACGCCGACTACGAACTTGACTACCACCAGTTGGAGTGATCGGCGGACTGACGAGTGCTCGGCGTAGCAGGTCCCAACGAGGGGTCTGTCCCCGCAGTCACTCACACGTCCCAGGTCTCGCGCGTATAACAGCTCTCCCAGAAGGCATACTCAAGCCGGGCGCTCTGGAGAAAGGCGCTTTCCATCGCGTCTTGGTAGCCCGGGTAGCGTTCTCCGTAGGTGTCGACCAGGTCGGTGACCCACGCGACCACCTCACGGAACTCCTCGCCGGTGTAGGCCTCGATGAACGGCGTATACCGGTGATCGCCGTCTGATCGGTCGGCCATGTGTTCGGCTACATCGAGATAGCCGCGCTCGCAGGGGTACAACGCAGCCACAAGCTCCGGTAGTGACCGCTGGGCGGCGGTTCGAACGAGGTAGTTGGTATAGGCAAGACAGGTCGGGCTCTTCTCGACGTCCGCAAGCGTTGCGGCCGATACTCCGTAGTCGGCCGCCAGTTCGCGGTGAAGGTCCATTTCGACATCAAGTGTCGTGTGGGCAATGTCGACGAACCGACGCATCGTCGTCTCCTCACGGGCCGCTGCTGCCCCCAGTGCGACCGTCCGGGCGTACTCAAGCAGGTACCGGTAGTCCTGTTCGAGCCAGTACTCGAAGGCGGCGGGATCAAGCGTGCCGGCGGCAAGTTCCTTGACAAAGGGATGCTCATACTGGGCCTCCCAGATGTCCGCTCCGGCGGCCAGTAGGTCCTGGCTGAACGCCATATTGGGACACGCAGGGCGAGGCGCATAGCCGTGCTGTTCGCGGCACGCGATTCGCGGTGCTGATGCGCCGGCAGGGTAACCATCCAGACACCATGGCTTACGAGGCGACGGTCACTGACGGTGTATTGCAGGTGTCCCGCCCAGAGACCCGGTGGCTCTCAACCGGATATGCCGGCGGCTTCGAGCCCGCCCCGGCGGCGTATAACGTGTCGGTTCCGGAGGGCTGGGATCGGACGGACGTCGCCACCTACGCCCGTGAGCGGCGTCACGATGCCGGCTTCGGTGAGTCTGGACCGGCACTGTTGACCGGGGTCGACATGGTACATGCACGCGGAGCCCGGCTGGGATCAGTTGTGGCGTTCGCAACAGTTGGGCTCTCAAACCCGGCGACGCTTTCGCTTGACTCCGATGACACATCGATCGGGACGGTCAATCTGATCGTGGCGACGACAGAGACGCTGACACGCGCCGCACAGGCCAACCTCGTGAGCGTAACAGCCGAGACAAAGGCGGCGACACTCCTGGCGCTCGCGGACGTTCCGGGGACGACCTCCGATGCGGTCATAATCGGCAGCGCTACCGACGGCTCGGCCAAGCGGTTCACGGGGAGTGCAACCGCCATCGGCGACGCCGCCCGGAACTGTGTACGCGATGCGATTCACGCGAGTTTCAACTCGCGGTACGAGGATGACCCCCCGCCGGCGTCCGTTGACACCGCAGACTATGGGGCGCGGGCCAACCGCCGGGCAAGCGTATTTGACCCGTGCCAACGGTGACGATTGCAGTTATCGAAATGATTAAGTATGTCAATGGTATACAGTAGCATGGATTCCGGGTCAGGAATCCCGGCGTGAACCAGCGCCGCCTGCTCCGGTCCACCGCATCGCCCGTTAACCGACGCCACGCCAGCGCCATCGACCACTATCACCGAGTGGCTCTTTGTGGGGTCCCCCGACCCCTCTTGCTTTCACACGAGCACGGCCGTGAGTACGATAATGACGAGCAACGCGTTGGCGTATTTGAGTCCCGCGAGGACGTTCCCCTCAATGAGTCGGCCGACGAGGAGACTGTTTCCGACGGCAAGGATCACCACCGAGTGAAACAGCGCCAGTTCAAGCTGTTCGATAGCCGCTGGCGAAATGCCGCTGAGTTCAAGTGGTAGATCGGACGGGAGGTCAGCGACGGACGGGAAAAACACCTGTTCAAAGATGACGACGACTAGAAGGTACGAGAGGACACCGATCACGAGAAGAAACGCGTAGGGTCGGAGCGCACGCTGTCGGTTGAGGTACTGCTGGAGCCGCTCTTCCGAGTCGGTAGCCATGACTGCGAGGACTGAACCGTACTCCGGCGTTGCTTTGAGTGCCTCTACGATCGTATGAACGATCCGGTCAACCTGCGAGATGAGCATATCGTCGGCAAAGCGGTATAGCGCTCCCTCAACATCACCCGTAAGGCGGATATCGGTCTCAAGGTGATGGAAATGCTCGGCGAGTCGTCCGCTCTGGCGGCGCGTGACCAACTCAAGCGCGTTGACGAACCGGATGCCGTTCTTGCTTGCTGCAGCAATCACGCGAAGTGCGCCGGGAAACCGCCGGTGGAGAGCGTCATACCGACGTCGATCAAACTCGTAGGCGAGCATGAGCCCGGTACTTGGAACCAGCGCCGGGACGACTCCCAACAATAGTGTGGTTCGCAGTGGGGTTGCCGTGGCCGTTGCGAGGAGACCGATATCGATCCGCCAGATCACAACAGCAAACAGGAGTGCAACCGGGACGGTGAATAACAGCGTTGTTGCCGGCTGACGCTGGAGGTACAACGGGAGCCGAGAAAGTTCGCGACGGAGGCTCTTGCGACGCTTGTACCGACGGTATCGACCGTAGAGTCCAGCTTCATCAGGGGCATGCAGCCACTCCGGCACAACCGGAAGGTTCAATCCGGGTCCCGTCTCGAACGGATCACCGGCGCGGACAACAAGGAAGTACGCGCCGAGGATCGTCACCGGCAATACGCCGTAGACAACACCGACGATGACCGAGAGAACGCCGGCTCCAGCGAAGGAGAGAATCGTCAGTGAAACCAACAGGAAGACAGCCCCGGCGAAGACCACGGTGAAGTAGATCTCGACCCAGGTAGCGACGCGGTCAATGAACGCCTCCTGTCGGTGACGCGCGCGCCGCAGGTGCTCGCGACTGGTCTGCTCAAAGAAGGTTTCGACGCTCCCGCCGACCTCGATCGTCGTCAGAAACTCCTCGAAAAACGACGCGAGCAAATCACTTGGGGTGCGCCTCTTGGCGTCCTGAACAGCTGTGACGAGGTCAACGTTGAGCCGCGAGACCTCGGTGGCAATCGTCTGGAACTCCGTGCCGACGGGTCCGTAGATATCCGCTGCCTCGCCAACCTGTCGGAAGATATCCGCTGGTCGGACGTCGCCACCCGACAGCGCATACATGAACACCAGCGCCTGAGGCAGTCCCCGGTTGATCCGACGCCGCCGACGGTCCGCCCGAAGCACCGGCCGGAGGTACTGTACCCCGACGATCAGCGCTATCAAGACGGCAACCGTTGTCGTCGCTCCACCTACCACAGCGGCCACCGCTAATGGTGCCGGACCAACAACCGACACCGGTCCCCACACGATCAGTACCGCCGCACCGCCCAACAGGCCGAGGAACGTGCCTATGCCGACCCAGGCGATCAGCCGTGCCGTGCGGTCGAGATAGTCGGCGACGGCCCCCATCCGGGCCTGATCAAGCCGCCGTTGGAGTTGCCCTTCATGATTCATAAGCCGATCCAGCGCTGCGGAAACCGATTCAAGCAGCCAGGGAAACCGCCCAGGGTCGGCCGGGTCCGACCG
>CAZFMU010000002.1:27286-39109 GCA_964520165.1 uncultured Salinarchaeum sp.
TGCGGTGTTTCGCGTCGGTCTCCGGATCCCACTCAAAAAGCCGTCCAAGCGTCGGCCTAGGGCCTGTCTCGCTGTCGCGCAGCTCAGAGATGGAGACGGCACGTCGGACAAGTTTGTCCTCACCGAGTGAGCGGCGCTTCTGGACGACGATGATATCGAGTGCCGGAATCATCCGCTCGTCAAGCGCAATCGGATCGCCCGTCAACCGATTGATTGCGTTGTCGGCCGAGTCCGCGTGGAAGGTTGTCCCACCGGAGTGGCCGGTGTAGATCGACTGGAAGAATGTCCGAGCAACCATCGGATCGGTACGGATCTCACCGACCAGGATGTACTGTGGGCGTTCGTGGAGCACCGACTGGAGCAGGTCGTACATTGAGATGTCCTGTCGAGCCCCCGTGCTGGTTTCGCGGGTGACATAGGACAGCCAGTTCTCGTGTGGGATCGAGAGCTCCCGGACGCGTTCAATGGAGATGACCTTCTGGTCGGGGGGTAAGAATAGTGAAGCGGCGTTCATACTCGTTGTCTTCCCCGATGCCGTCGGGCCGGCGAACATAATCGACTGATTGTGCTCAAGCGCAAGCCAGATAAAGGCCATCTCGTCCAGCGAAAACGTGTTTAGCTGCACGAGATCAACCGGGGTGAACGGCTCTTCGCTGAATCGCCGGATGGTGAAGTTCGATCCGTAGGCGGTGATGTCGCTGTCGATGGTGAGTTGTACCCGCGAGCCGTCGGGGAGGGTCCCGCTCGTTTTGGGTCGGGCGGCCGAGAGTTGGCGTTCGGCACGTTCGGCCAGTTGGAGCACCAGCGACTCAAGCGCTGATGCCTCGAACGTGAGGTCCGTCTGGAGGTCGGCATACTCGTCATGGTAGACGAACACCGGTCGGTCGGGACCATCACACGAGATATCCTCAATGTTTGCGTCGTGCATCAACGGGTCAACGCGATCGTATCCCACGTAGTCCCGTTTTAGGTAATAAAAGAGCTTGTACCGGGACTCCGATGGAAGCGATCCACCGTAGGTTGCGAGTACCTCTTCAATTGCGTCAGCTACCTGCGAGCGACGCTCAAGTTCAACTGGATCGTATTCGCGGAGCACGCGTCGAACGAGATCGTGAAGATCGCTTCGGATCCGACGTTCGTCCGCCTCAAGCGTTGGTTCAACGATGCGATATCGGTTACTCTCCACGTCGGTGTCGCGACAGATCACGACGAAGACATACGGCTTGTTTACCCAGTACCGCTCAAGTGGCTCGTACTGGTCCGGACACTCTTCGTCGAACCACGCCCCCTGCAGGGCGTCCATGTTGGGTGGCGGGCCGAACGGGCGCTCGGGAGGGTCCGAGGCGAAGTAGTCGGCCGCGGCTCGCTGCATGGTCTCAACCGGCGTCGGCGAGTCAGGATCTCCGCTCATCGGTTACACAATCAAAGAGCCAGCAGTATTGCCGGCTATAGATCCCGATGACGGAGTACATCCTGGGCCATCTTGCGGATCGCCATCGAAATCTCATAGAGGGAGCCGTTATCCTCAAAGGTACTCTCGGGTTTAATCACGCGCCCATCGACGACCAGCGTCTCACCATACTTGCCGAAAAGCGTCCGGTTGAGCGCTTCAAGAATCTGCTCGTCAAGCCAGAAGCCCGCAACGACGAACTGCTCGGCAACCGACTCAAGAAAGGTGTAATACGCGTCGGGCTCCTTCTCAAGGAGTTCCTCTCGTCGCTCCCGGAGGTCGGCAAGCTCGTCTTCTGCCGCCTCGTGGAGTGGATCGTCGGGATCAAGCGACTCACGACGGGTCTCCCACTCGTCGATCTCCTTGATCGTTAGCTTGCGCAGTTCCGGATCAACCGAGGGAATCACATCATTACACGCGGTAGCCAGTTCACGAATTCGCTCTTGTTCAGCTTGAGAAGGCATACCCTTATCGAAGCTCATCGTTAGTCAACGGATATTATGACAGCACAGACATAAAGCTAGGTGGCAACACATCACGTGTGTAGCGGTGCTGTGATCGATGAGCGGGCGCACACCTCCGCCCCCAACTCGGGACGGATGTCGACAAGAGGAACGCAGCAGAGACAAGTCGACCGCGGAATCAACTCGATGCCGATATCACCACTCTCGCGGACCACGCGGTGAGGGACTCAGCCACCGTTGTTCGCCGCCACCAGTACAGTCCCGTTCGTTGAGACCATCGGCCGGGGCGGCACCGTCTTGGAGAACGCGACCGGGCTCCTCGCTGACATCAACGGTACAATCGTCGAGACAGCGTTGAAACACGACACAAGACAACGACACCGGGTGATCCTACACGGGTCAGGACGATGATGACTGCCGTCGGGTCACTCGGATAGGCGGGTTTCCCAGTCGGTTGCCGTCATCGACTCCCCACTCACGCCGTCGGCATCCTGTGCCAGCAGCAGCGTTGCCGCCTCGTCCATGACATCCGGTGGGAGAATCTGATCGCGTTCGGATGCCGGCAGGTGATCCCAAAAGCCCGTGTCGACGCGGCCGCCTGGATCGACGGCGTTGACGTTAATTCCCGTATCGGCGAGTTCACGCGCCTGCGTACGGGTTAGACCTTCGAGCGCCCACTTCGAGGCGACGTATGGGCCCCAGTTCGTTGAGGCGCGTCGACCCAGTCCAGAGGAGACATTCACAATGTTCCCACGGCCGGCCTCAAGCATCGTCGGGAGGACGTGCTTCGCAAAGAGATACACGCCAGTGACGTTTACCTCAAGGATGCGCCGAAACTCGTCGGTCGGAACCTCATGGAGCGGGCGCTGCTTGTTATGAAGGCTCAGCTGGCCGATCGCCGCGTTGTTGACCAGTCCGGTCACGGTGCCAAAGCGGTCGATGGTCGCCTGGACAACCGCCTCAACCGCGGACTCGTCAGTCACGTCAGCAGGGGCCACCAGCGTGGTGCCATCGGCCGCTGCAGCAACGGTCTGCAATGCGGACTCATCTCGGGCGGTCAAAACGACCGCTGCGCCTTCAGCGGCGAACCGTTTCGCCATCGATGCTCCGAGTCCCCGACTCGCGCCGGTGACGATCACGGTCTCATCGGCGAGCATACCACTCATAGGGTGACTCTATGGAACGGCCGCCTAAATACACGTGAAAACACACTGGGGCGATGCAACAACGTGCCGCGATCATCGGGATCAGTGGCCGCCTGGTTGAATCCGCAGGGAACGACCTCACGCGAGCCGGCGCTCACGCCCGATAGGGCGTCGGCGAGGTTCGACTGGCGCCCTCGGTACATGGTTCGACTCACCAACAACCACTACACCTGCCGATCTGAGTACTCCTGGCGGAACGTCTCAGCGGTCATGAAGGCCGTGCCGGCTCGCTTGGCCGTCTCGGCGTCACGGTCTGAGTCGCCGACAAACAACGTCTGTTCGGGCGTGACACCAAGCGCATTAACCGCTGTTACCAGCGGCTCTGGATCGGGTTTCATTCCGTCAACCGAATCACGACCGATGACCGTCTCGACGTGGGTAGCAAGGTCGAACCGTTCGAGAGCAATCCGACAGGCCGACTCCGCGTTGAGCGAACAGACGGCCGTCGGAGGATCGACGGGAAGCGTGTCCGCCAGCGGGAGTCGGTCCGCCCGGTTGGCGCCGGCGCGCTCGTGTTCAGTGATGATCTCCTCAACCGTCGCGCCGTGCCCCGTCTCTCTCGCCCGCTGGAGGACGGTCCAGAGACTGTCGGGGGTAACTGTGACGTCACGCTCGCGGAGCGCCGCGGTGGCGTCCTCGGTGACGGCCGCCCAGTCGACGTCAAGTCGGACCAGCGTGCCATCGAGATCATAGACAAGCGCGTCAATGTCGGCTGTGGGCACAGATGAACGTGAGTACGCGACAGCCCGGCTTGAGCCCACCGGCATCCGAGCAAGGCTCTTGAGGCTTGGTCCCCTAACAAGAGCAGTTATGAGCGAACACACACAGGCAAATGAGGAGCCGGACTGGAAGGCCGAGCTATCAGGTGACGAGTACCGCATCCTCCGGGAGTGTGGGACCGAACCACCGGGAAGCTCCGAGTTACTCGAGATCGACGAACCGGGGACCTTTCGGTGTGCCGGCTGTGGACAAGTGCTGTTCCGTACCGAGGAGAAGTTTACCTCGGGGACGGGCTGGCCGAGTTTCTGGGATCCCGCCGACGAGGACGCCATCGAGACCCGACCGGATCCAGGACCGCTCGGCACCCGCACGGAGGTCATCTGCAGCGAGTGTGGCGGACACCTCGGACACGTCTTCGACGACGGTCCGGACCCCACCGGCAAGCGATACTGCATCAACGGGGTCGCACTCGAGTTCGACGCCGCGTGATCGCGACGATCGGCCCGGCGCGGTGAAGATTGATGGGGCTGGTCGGTGAAGCGGACGGTATGACGAGGACCACTCCGTTTGATACGAAGGTTGATCGCTACGAGCAGTGGTTCGAGACCCATCCAGCGGCCTACCGTTCGGAGGTCGCCGCCCTCAAGCGGGTGTGTCCGCCGGTTGATGCGGGACTCGCCGTTGGAGTCGGCACCGGCCGGTTTGCGGCGCCACTCGGGATCGACCGCGGAGTGGATCCGAGTCGGCCGATGCTCCGGCGGGCGTACCGGCGCGGGATTGAGCCGATCCAGGGGGTCGGCGAGGCGCTCCCGGTGGCCGACAGCGCCGTCGATGTCGCCCTGCTCGTCACGAGCATCTGTTTTCTCGACGACCGCTCGGCCGCGTTTGAGGAACTCCGGCGGGTACTCATGCCAGAGAGCGCACTCCTCATCGGCTTCGTTGACGCCGAGAGCCCACTCGGACAACGCTACCAACGCGAGACGGACAATCCGTTTTATCAAGACGCAGAGTTTGTGACCACGACGACACTGATTGAGGAGCTCCAAACGGCCGGTTTCACGGTTGATGCGACCGTCCAGACGCTTTTTGAGCCCCCGACAGCCCTCGATTCCCCCGACCGAGTCGAAGACGGACACGGCGAGGGGTCGTTCGTTGTACTCCGGGCACGGTCCGACTAGCGCTATGGCTCGTAGGGAAGGATCACACCGACGAGCAAACGTCCCCTCAGGTCAAGCCCAACGAGAATAAGCGAGAGGGCTGTAATCCGTTATCAACGCCGCCGACGGCTTCGAACCGCGAGATGGCGATCGGAGACAATCGGTCGATCAAGCGGGGCACGCTGGGAGTGAATACCACTAGCGCTCAAAGACGCCCGGAACCCGTACCGCCTCACGCGTAGGCGGCGAACTCGTCGCCGAACAACAGGAAATAGACCGTTCCGAGCATGCCGATGACGGCAGCAACAGTGAAGGCCATCGTGGGGCTCACAACATCCCAGAGCACCCCGCCGAAGGCAGCACTCGGAATGACAACCGCGTTCCGCACGAGATAGTACGTTCCCGTCACACGGCCGCCGGCGCCGGCCTCCGCGGGGCCGACAATCAGGGCCTTGTGCGATGGAAGGCCCGCGAAGCGCAACCCCGAGAACGCGAAGGCGAGCACCAGCGCGAGGGCGCTCGCCGGCAGGTTAATCAGTACGAACGGAAACAGCGCGTAGACGCCGAAGCCCACGGCAACAATCGGCTTGAGCCCGACTATCTCGGCCAGTCGAGCCGCTGGGGCCATAGAGAGCAACGCCACGACCATCTCCACCCCAAGGAGGTAGCCAAAGAAGGCCTGCGGCGAGAGGTCAACCGTGTAGACGAATCCACCGAGGGCGACCGTGGTGTCAACACCGACCTGCAGCACCTGTGTGACGACGAGCACAAAGAACACGTAGACCATGCCGTTGGCAAACCGCACGAGTGTGTCGCCGATCAGCAGCGGGCGGAGTGGATCCGGCATCTCCCGAAGGTCAGCGTAGATCTGGTTGAGCCCCCCGAAAGACGACCCGAGGGTGTCCTCGCTGGCATCATACAGGACGTGCTGGACGAGTGTGCCGACCGCACCGAAGACGACGGCGACGACGAGGACGTACTGGAAACTTACGGTAAAGCGTGGGTGCAGACCGATGAGCACGGCGGCGATGACCGGGCCGAGCAGGAACGCCGTGCGGCGGAACGTCTCGGTGCTGGCGAAGCCGGCAGCCAGCCGCGAGGGATCGGTCGCCTGTTTAACCACAGCGAAGGAGGCACCCAGCCCGAAGGACTTCCAGGCTTGGGCAAACAGCAAGCCGACAAAGATCCACACCCATGGTGGGATGACCACCCCTGCGATCGTGACCGGCCCGACCAGCGGCGCGAGCAGCCAGACGAGAAACCCAAGCGTCGAGACGAGTCCAAAAAGCGTTAGCGCGTACCGCGAGCCGAGGCGGTCAGAGATGGCACCACCGGGATACGGGTACACCGCCGAGATGATGTTTCCTACCGTACCGAACAGCCCGACAACCAGCCCCGAGGCTCCCAGCGCGACCAGGTACTCCGGCAGGAATCGGGAAGTCATCTGAAAACCGAGGCTGAACGCGAACATCGCTACAGAGAGCACCAGCACGTCGCGTCGTAGCGCGAAAAACTGCCGAAACACCGCGAGCGGTCCAGTCGCCTCCGCCCGTTGTTGCCCCATACGAACGGATCGACCGGCGGCCGCTAAACCGTTTCGCGCCTGTCTGGATCAGGACTCAAGCTCGGCCAGCCGGTCGGCGACGGATCGGAGCTTGAGATACGAGGCGAGGGCAATGATCGTCGAGGGCCACAGCCCGACGAAAATACCACGTCGTTGTTCGCCGCGGACCAGGTACACGTACAGCGAGAGGACAACTGAAACAACGGCCGAGATGACCAGGAGGTCGGCACCAGGGGTGTCGGACGAGTGTGCCATACGAGTACATACCACGGCAGGTACAAAGACCTTGGCCCGATCACCCAAGGCGAACGTCAACTTCTAACAGGGATTTTCGACCGGATTGGCGCCCTCTCGCCGTATATCCAGCAATGTTTAACCCCCGACTGCAGAGGTACGTTCACAAACGGATCCGTCCGGTTCCCTCCGGAGGCCACACGGAGGAACGGGCGGCTGGACGCAACCATGTCACAATCCGAACAGAGCGGCACACTCGCATCGTATTTCGATCTCGGGGAGCGCGACACCGATGTCGGGACCGAACTCGTCGGAGGGCTCACGACATTCCTGACGATGTCCTACATCATCGTCGTCAACCCCGCCATCCTCAGCAACGCTATCCAGATCCCCGGGTACTCCCAGGCCGAGGTCATCCAGATGATCGCCATCGCGACGGCACTAGCGGCCTTCGCTGGCACGGCGGTGATGGCGCTGTACGCCCGTCGCCCGTTCGGACTGGCACCCGGGATGGGGCTGAACGCCTTTTTCGCCTACACGGTCGTCCTCGCGATGGGAATCCCCTGGCAGACGGCGCTGGCAGCCGTCTTCGTTGAGGGCGTCCTGTTCATCGTTCTGACGGCAACGGGAGCCCGTCGGTGGGTCATCGAAATGTTCCCCGAGCCGGTAAAGTACTCCGTTGGCGCTGGAATCGGCGCCTTCCTGCTCTTTTTGGGCTTTCAGGAGATGCACGTTGTCGCCAGCGACGAGGCGACCATCGTGACCCTCGGGCCGATTGCCCAAGATCCCGTCGCGATGCTTTCGCTGGCGGGGCTCGCGGTGACCGCGATGCTCTACGCCCGGGGGATCCGAGGGTCGATCATCATCGGGATTGTCGCGACCACCGCTGTCGGGTGGGCGCTGACCATCGCGGGTGTCGTCCAGCGCGGCACACTCGCACCCTCAAGTCTACCCGCACCGCAGTACGACATCACCCCGCTGTTCGGTGCGTTCATTGAGGGGCTCCAGAACATCAATCCGGTAACATTCACGCTGGTGGTATTCACGTTCTTCTTCGTCGACTTCTTCGACACCGCCGGCACACTCGTCGGGCTGGGCCACCAGGCCGATCTCCTCGATGAGGACGGGAACCTCCCGGAGATCGACAAGCCACTGATGGCCGACGCCGTCGCGACTACGATCGGTGCGATCGTCGGCACGTCGACAACGACCACCTACATCGAGAGCTCTACCGGTATCGAGGAGGGCAGTCGCACCGGGCTGACCGCCCTTGTGATCGCCGCCGGCTTCCTGCTCGCGCTGTTGGCCGTTCCACTAGTCGCCGCCATCCCGTTGTACGCCTCGCATCTGGCGCTCGTCCTCGTCGGGTTGATCATGCTTCAGGGGGTCACTGATCTCGACTGGGAGGACCCAGCGTGGGTCATCGCCGGCGGACTGACCATCCTCGTGATGCCGCTGACGGCCTCAATCGCCTGGGGGATCGCCGCCGGACTGATGATTTATCCCGTCGTGAAAACGGCGATGGGCGAGATCCGCGACGTCCACCCACTGCAGTGGATACTCGCCGGCGCCTTCGTCGTGTACATCTGGGTGCGTACTAGCGGCGTACTCGGCTAGCGCGTCGGCCCGGTAGGCCCTTATCCGTCGACAATCGGGTCAACAAACTCGAAGGCGACGGTATCGAGCAGGCCGCGGTTGGTCACCCGGAGTTCCGGCAGGACCGCCAGCGGCAGTAGCGACATGGTCATAAACGGTGATGCAATCGTACACCCCAGTTCCTCGAAGGCAGTCTCAAGATCCTGTACGGCGGTAGCAACCGTCTCAAGTGGCTCGTCGCTCATCAGCCCGGCAACGGGCAACGGTACCTCAGCGAGGACCGTCCCGTCGTCATCGACCGCGACCCATCCTCCATCAAGCGCGATAACCCGCTCAGCGGCGGCTGCCATCGCCGCATCGTCAGTCCCGACGACCATGAGGTTGTGACTGTCGTGAGCGACCGTCGAGGCGACAGCACCACGCTTGAAGCCAAATCCGGAGACAAAGCCTCGTCCGATCGAGCCGTCACCGCCGTGGCGTTCGATGACAGCGATCTTGGATACATCATCAGTAGTAGCAACGGTCCCCGCTGTGACCGGCAGCGACTGTTGGGTGCGGACCGTTCCAGCCTGGTTCTCCTGGACCTGGATGACCTCCGCGGTGACCTGCTCGGTCTCGGCCGGGGCTGAAATTGCGAAGTCCGCTGGGGTCGGCGGGGCGACATCGACGGTTTGTCTGGCGGCCGCTGGAAAAGCATCACGGACGGCAGCCTGGTGCTCTTCTCGGGGCGGTAGCCCGGCGGCCTCGGGGTCGATCCACTCGCCATCGGCGGCGACCACCGAACCGTTGATCAGGACGCGATCAACTGCAACCGACGCGAGATCATCAAGAATGACAACATCGGCGATTTTGCCCGGCGAAAGGGCGCCGAGGTCGGCCTGGACATTGTAGTACTCGGCGGCGTTGATTGTCACCGCCTGAATCGCGGTGATGGGATCAAGCCCGTTACCGATCGCTGCCCGAAGCACGCGATCAAGATGGCCCTCGGAGGCGATCGTGTCGGGATGGATGTCGTCGGTCACCAACAGCAGGTGGCGGGTGTCCACGCCGGTCTCGGTGATGGCCTTGATCGTCTCGGGGACGTCCTGCCAGGCCGACCCCTGGCGAAGCTGGGTCCACATGCCCCGCCGGAGTTTAGCCAGCGCGTCCTCCTTTCGGACGGACTCATGACACGCAGAGACCCCAGCGGCGACGTACGCATCAAGCGGTCCATCGTGCTCGGGGCTGGCGTAGTGGCCGGTCGCCGGCAGCCCCGCCCGGTAAGTCGCCGCAAGCTTATCGTGAGGATCGTCCGCCCCCTCGATGACCCCTGGATAGTTCATCATCTCACCCAGCGCAAGCACATCGTCCCACTCGAGTGCCGTGGCGACGTCGTCGGCGTCGATCACGGCGCCAGCGTCCTCGAAGCCCGGCGCTGCCGGGACACAGGAGGGGACCGTCCCAAAGGTCTTCAACGGCAGCGAGCGGGCCTCATCGAGAAGTAGTCGGATCCCTCTAAGCCCGAGGACGTTGCCGATCTCGTGGGGGTCCATGAATGCGGCGGTGGTCCCCCTCGGAACGACGCCGCGGCAGAAGCCGGTCGCCGTGACCATGCTCGACTCATAGTGGACGTGGGTGTCGATAAATCCCGGAGCGAGGTACTGATCCGTGGCATCGACGACCGTGGTATCAGGCGCAGCGTCGATAGATTCCTCGGGCGGGACGACGCGGGCGATCCGGCCAGCGGCGATCAGGAGGTCGACATTGGACTGGAGTTCACCGGTATGAACGTTGACCAACGTGCCTCCGCGGATGATCGTCTCCGGTGGTCGGTCGCCCCGGGCGACGGCGGAGAGCGTCCGCGAGCTATCCGCAAGCGTGCCGTGGTCGCCAGCGCTGAGATACTCCATACTCACCCTTGGTGGATCGACGCAAAAGCGTTCGCCACTCAGTCGTCATCACTGCTCCCGAGGAAGGTCGTCCGGTGAGGAACGGACTCGTCCTGCGGGGCGTCGGCCGCTTTCGGTGTGATACCCTTGCGTCGGGCGTCAACCGTCGAGAGCACATAAACGATCCCGACGAGGAGTACGACACCGACAGCAACCAGCGCGAGTGGCGGCACGCGCGCAAAGCCCCACACGAGGATGAGCCCGATGGCAACGACAGCGACCGTCGAGGCGTAATACAGCTGCGTTCGGACGTGATCGATGAGGTCCGCACCGGTGAACGTGGCCGAGAGCACCGATGTATCCGAGATGGGCGAGGTGTGATCACCGAAGATCGAGCCCGAGAAGATCATGCCGACGACGGCAGCGATCATGGTGTGCGAGCCGGTCAGTTGCCAGGCAACGGGGATCACAATCGGCGTGAGAATCGACATTGAGCCCCAGGAGGTGCCTGTCGAGAAGGCGATGAACGCGCCAAGGACAAACACCAATGCGGGCAACACCGCCGGCGGAAGGGTGTTTTCAGCAAACCCGGCGACAAACGCGTCGGTCCCGAGCGCGCCGACGGCCTCGCCCAGCCCCCAGGCGAGGACGAGGATAGCCGATGCGGTCAACATCAGCCCGAAGCCTGCGATGGTAGTGTCAGTTGACTCCGAGACGCCAGCGATGTCATAGAGTTTCCCGAGGACAAACCCGGTTCCGACCATCGCGAAGGCGCCGTAGACCAGTGCCGGAGCATAAGACGCTCCGGTGATGATCTCCCAGGCACTCGCATCGGGACTGTATCCCGAGTAGATCGCCGAGCCGATAGTGACGGTAACAAGCACAACGATTGGCACAACGAAGTTCACCATTCGGGCGTCCGACGCCGTCGGATCGCCGAGGTCGCCCTCAACATCCTGCATCGGTCGGGCGTCATCCCAGTAGACATCTCCCGTCCGCCAGGAACGGTGTTCGGCGTCAAGCATTTCGCCGTAATCCCGACCGGTGAGCACGATGATCCCGACCATCGCAAGCGCCAGTAGCGCATACATGTTGAACGGGATCGATCGGATGAAGATGCCGACCGCGGAGGGGGCACTCTCCAGGCCCAGATTGGCATAGGCGTCCTCAATCAGCCCGAGTTGGAAGGCTGCCCACGAGGAGATCGCGAGCGTCGATACCGGTGCCGCCGTCGAATCGACGATATAGGCGAGTTTTTCGCGGGAGATGCGCAGCTGGTCGGAGACATCCTTCATTGTCGATCCGACGATCGCCGCATTGGCGTAGTCATCAAAGAACATCAACATCCCGAGCACCCAGGTCGCCAATCCAGCTTGTCGCTGAGTGCGAAGCCGGGTGATCGCCCAATCACGCACCGCGTAGGAGCCACCAAGATTCCAGATCATCGCGACCCCGGCACCAAGCAGGAGGACGAACGCAAGGATCGTGGCGTGAAACTCGGTGGACATGGCGGCGATAATCCAATCAAAGCTCTGTGCGAGACCGAGGCCCCCCGTGTAAATGGC
>CAZFMU010000003.1:0-32941 GCA_964520165.1 uncultured Salinarchaeum sp.
GGTTGGGACGGATTCGAACCGTCGGCCTGCTCCGTGTGAAGGAGCCGTCATAACCAGGCTAGACCACCAACCCGCAACCCACGGTACCGCCGGTTTGGACTTAAGCGTTGTCTCTCCGCTTACAGCGGTTCGATGAGTTCAACGGCGTGACCGTCAGGATCGTGGATGAAGGCCGTTCGCGCACCGGCTGCGGGCTGGTCGGACGGACCAGAGCGGATCCCGTGGTGATCGATCGACTCGACGGCCGCATCGACATCCTCGACCTCAACTGCCAGGTGATCGATCATGTCCCCCGACTCAGACGGTGTCTCACCGTCGGTGTCAGAAAGCTGGAGCTCAACCCCGTTCTCGTCGGCGACGTAGAGGTTGCGGGTTGTGCCGTCCTCGGTGGTGAACTCCCAGGAGCGTTCGAACCCGAGTTCCTCAACGTACCAGTCGGCCGTGCGCTCGGCGTCAGCGACGTTCAAGCAGACGTGCAACAGCGCCATACCGCGATACAGGACTACCCGACAATTAAAGATGGAGGATTCGGGGCAACAGATCGTAAGCCCGAACCCCATCCGGGCCAAGATATCGGCGATGGAAACCGGCGTGATCCCGGCCGAGTCGATTCCCGGCGGGATCGACCTCACGACGACGCTTGAGAGCGGACAGACCTACATCTGGCGGCGTTCAGACGGCGCGATGTACGCCGGAACACCGCCGGGCGACGCCTGGTACGAGACGGTCCTCGACGGCGCTGTCGTCCGGGTGCGCCAGCGTGAGGCCGGCCTTGAGTGGCAGGGCTCCACCGATGTCGTGTCGCACCTGCGGCGGGCGCTCCGACTTGATGACGATCTCGATGCGATCTTCGCGGATGCGCCGGCCGATCCGCTGATCGACCGGGCCTTCGAACACGGTCGGGGACTCCGGCTGGTGCGGGATCCGCCGGTGGCGAGTCTCATCTCCTTTATCTGCTCGGCGCAGATGCGCGTGCCGCGGATCCACAACATGGTCCAATCACTCACCCGGACCTTCGGAGCGGTCCACACGCTTGCGGGAGCTGAGTATCCCGCCTTTCCAACAGCCGACCGGCTGGCGGCCAGTACCGAGGGGCGACTCCGGGAGCTCAAACTCGGCTACCGGGCGCCCTACGTGTTGCGCACGGCACAGATGATCGCCGACGGCGAGGCCCACCCCGCGGATGTCGGCGAGCGCCCCTACGAGGCGGCCCGGGAGTACCTCACGCAGTTCGTCGGCGTTGGCGAGAAGGTCGCCGACTGCGTGTTGTTGTTCTCGCTTGGCTACCTGCAGGCCGTGCCGCTTGACACCTGGATCCGGACGGCCATCGAGACGCACTATCCCGACTGTGAGCAAGGCGGCTACGCCGAGACCTCCGCGGCGATCCGCGAGCGCTTCGGCGGCGCGTACGCCGGCTACGTCCAGACGTACGTGTTTCATTTCCTCCGGACAGCCGACGAGGATCCGGCGGCGATCACCTGAGCGGCGTTACACAACGGTTTTGGTCGTGGCTAGATCCCCTCCGGATACCATCATGACCGAGGAATCCAGCGACACCCGCATCGAATCCGACAGTCTCGGCGAGATCGCGGTGCCCGCCGACGCCGCCTGGGGGGCTCAGACCCAGCGGGCCATCGAGAACTTCCCGATTTCTGATCGCACCTTCGGCCGCCGGTTTATCCGCGCGCTGGGAATCGTCAAGAAGGCCGCTGCACGCGCCAACCGCGAACTCGGCACGCTTGAGCCAGCGATCGCCGACCCGATTATCGCGGCCGCCGAAGCCGTCAGTGCCGGCGAGCACGACGATCAGTTCCCCGTGGACGTCTTCCAGACCGGGTCGGGGACCTCAACGAACATGAACGCCAACGAGGTGATTGCCCACCTCGCGACCGAGCGGGCCGATGGTGTGGAGATCCACCCCAACGATCACGTCAACTACGGCCAGTCCTCGAACGACACGATTCCGACAGCGATGCATATCGCCGTCTACGAAGCCATCGAGCGGGACCTCCGGCCGGCCCTCGAAACGCTCGCCACGGAACTTGCGTCGGCGGCCGACCGATTCGACGGCGTTGTCAAGACCGGTCGTACCCACCTCCAGGATGCGACACCAGTGCGGCTGGGCCAGGAGTTCGGCGGTTATCACACGCAGGTCACGAAGGGCCTCGACCGGCTGGACGCCGTCGCTCCGCGACTGGGCGAGCTCGCCCTTGGCGGCACCGCCACAGGGACAGGATTGAACACCCATCCCGAGTTCCCCGAGCAAGCAATCGAGTACATCGCCGAGGAAACCGGCCTTGATGTCCGTGAGGCCGACGACCACTTCGAGGCCCAAAGCGCTCACGACGCGATGAGTGAGGTCCACGGCGCGCTTCGGACGATCGCCGGATCGCTCAATAAGATGGCCAACGACTGCCGGCTGATGGCCTCCGGACCGCGTAACGGCCTGGGCGAACTCGATCAGCCCGAGAACCAGCCCGGGTCATCGATCATGCCCGGGAAGATCAACCCCGTGGTCGCCGAGGCGGTCAACCAGGTCCACAAGCGCGTCGTTGGCAACGACGCAACGGTCACGGCCGCCGCTGGTCGGGGCGAACTTGAGTTGAACCTGTATAAGCCCGTCCTGGCCGATACGACACTTGAGTCGATCCGTCTGCTCGCCAACGCCAGCGAGGCCTTCGCCGAGAAGTTTATCGCCCAACTAGCGGCCAACGAGGCGGCCTGCGAGGACGCCGTCGAGCAGTCGATGGCGCTGGCAACGGCGCTTAACCCCGTTGTGGGCTACGATACGGGGAGCAAGCTCGCCAAGCGCGCACTCAAGGAGGGACGGACGATCCGCGAACTCGCCGTTGAGGAGGGGGTGTTGAGTGCTGAGGAGGCCGACGCGGTGCTCGATCCCGAGCGGATGACCCACCGGGGCATCCTCGGCAGCGACATCGAGTGAGCTACATCCAGGGGACCGACCGGGTCGTACACTCGCCGGCAAGCGACTCGCGCATGGCGGCCGCCGGATCCTCGCGGTGTTCGAGCACCCACATCAGTTTGACCAGGGCCGTCTCCGGGAGGGTGTCCTCGGCCTCGATAACGCCCGCCTCAAGCAGGTCGCGGCCGGTGTCATAGACGCGGTCACAGACCCGCCCGTCGAGACACTGGCTAGTCATCGCGACGGTCATGCCATCCTCGACAAAGGAGGCGAGTGTCGGCACGAGATCGGTGCTGACGTGACCAAGCCCGGTGCCCTCAACGATCAGCCCCTCGGCGTCACTAACGGCATCGAAGTGAGCGGGGTCCATCCCGGGGGTGAACTTCACGAGTTCGACGTTCGGTTCAATGTCAACAGCAATCGCGAGATCGGCACGCCCGCGCTCGTGGTAGGCTCGCCGGAAGGTCACCCCCGTGTTACTTCCGACATCGGACCCCGCCTGGTCGTGGACGACATCGTAGTCAACGATCCCGAGTGGGTCCCGACCGACCGTCTCGAAGGCATCCCGTCGGGAGGTGTGATTCTTGCGCGCTCGGACCCCGCGGTGGAGCGCACACCGGTCGTCGGAGCTGCTGTCGTGCATGCAGATGAGAACCTCCGCACAGTCGGACTTGGCGGCCTCAACCGCACAGACCGCGTTCATCACGTTATCCGAAGAGGGGCGATCCGCCGAGCGCTGGCTGCCGGTGAAGACGATCGGGACCGGCGTCTCAAGCATGAACGACAGCGCGGCGGCGGAGTACTGCATCGTGTCGGTGCCGTGCATCACGACGACGCCGTCGGCGCCGGCCTCAATCTCCTCGTGGACCGCCTGGGCCAGCTCCTGCCAGACGTCCGGACGCATATTCTCCGAGAGGATGTTGGTGACAACCCGGCCACGGTAGTTTGCTCGGCCGGCCAGATCGGGGACGGCCCGGAGGACATCCTCGGCGTCGAACTGGGCGGTTACCGCACCCGTGCGGTAGTCGACCGTCGAGGCGATGGTCCCGCCGGTCGAGATCAGCGAAATCGTCGGAAGCGACGCGTCGGTTGTGATCGTTGAGGCGCCGGCGCCGCCGCCGGCATCGGTCGACTCGAAGGTCCGTGCACCGGCATCAAGCACCTCGACGGTCGCCGGGTCGCGGTCGATACCCACATTGTAGCCATCATCGAGCTTGAGAACAAGTCGATTCGCGTCGGACGACGGGAGAACGATACCCTCGTATTCGACGGCTTCGCGCTCGACGCGAACCCGATCACCCGGCTCCATGGCTGTGCGTTATCGACGACGGGACTTGAACCACTAGTGTCGGCGCTCGTCGACCCGCGTGTCAATGCCAAGGATGGCGTACACGAACGAGCGGCGCGCGAGCGCTGTCGCAAAACAATACAGCGCGAGCACCCCAAAGAACGGCGCGAACCCCTCCGGAAGGCCGGTGATCCCCAGCAGCGTCCCGATGGCCGTCGGGCCGCTGATCGCCCCCGTCCATAGCCGAATTGCCCGATCGACCGGCCCGATGTTCCGTGCGGGACCGGTCGTTTGAGAGGCACGAGACGAGCGGGACACGCACTCACTCGGCGGACTCCTCGGCGTCACTCAGATCGGCGCCACAGTGTGGACAGGTGTCGTGGCGGACCTCGACGCTTGACTCGCGGACCTCCCGCATGACCGCCGAGATGCGGTCCTCGGCGTCGAGTTCCTCCTCGACGGACAGTTCGACCCCTTCGACCTCAAGCAGGAACTTTGCCACCTCGGAGGCCTCGTACATGATATCATCAAGTTCGTCGGCGGTGAAGAACTCCGTCATCGCCCCATAGAGGAACGTCGCCCCGGCCTTGCGGACCTTCTCCTCGAAGGACGCCCGGGCCTGATTGACCGCCTGCGGCGAGTAGGTGTCGGTCATAAAGGGCACCAACTCGGGGAGGTTCTCGCCAATCTTGGTCATCTCGACGCCGGTCTCGGTCCGAAAGTCCGCACACAGCCGGGCGATTGCCCACTCGCGGGCCGTGATGTAGGTCCGCTCGCGAAGAAAGTCATTCACCCGGTCGTACTGGGCACCGTCGACCTTCTTGAACCGGTCGTACTTCCGGACATCGGGGGGCGTCTGGCCCTCATTAGCCATGTCTGTGTGGTACCTGTCGCGGGCCATTAAATGGTCGCCAGCGGGCCCGCTGACTTTATCCGGCCGCCAGTCTCACACACGGGTATGAAAGTCCTACTGGGGGTCGGTGGGGGCGAGGACTCCGACATCGCCCTCGATCGGACACTTGAGCGCGCCGCCGAGGCGGGTGACGATCTGACGATCGGTGTCTTCGGCTCGAATAACGCCACGATTGAGGAGGTCGAACAGACTGTCAAGGATCGGCTCGCGACGGCCGATGTCGACGCGGACATCAGGCGCATCGAGGAGCAACCGGCGAGTCGGCTCGTTGAGCTCGCCGAGACCGAGTCCTTCGACCAGCTGGTCATCGGCGGCGGGCAGCGCAGCCCGATGGGCAAGATCTCGCTTGGGGCGATCACGGAGTTCGTCCTGTTGAACGCCCAGGTCACCGTCCGGCTTGAGCGATGACGGCGGACGATCGGTATCCACGACCGCCGGAACACTACACCGACGCGGAGGAGCGCGAGGTCACGATCCGGTGTCTCGAAGACGAGGATGTCGACGCGCTTGTTGAGATGTACGAACGGTTCGACCCGGCCGATCGGGCCCAGGGCATCCCACCAACGGAGCCAAGTCGGATTCACGAGTGGCTTGAGGGGCTTCTCGACGGCGGCGTCGACGTAATCGCGAGCCACGAGGGACGGCTGGTCGGCCACGCCACGCTTGTTCCCGGCGCTGAGGGTGGTGCACACGAGCTGGCGATCTTTGTTCTTGGGGACTACCGCGGCGCAGGAATCGGCACGCGGATTCTCCGACACGCGCTCGGCACCGGCGCGGATCGCGGGATCGACCGGGTCTGGCTTAGCGTCGAGCGGTGGAATGCACCGGCGATTGCCGTCTACGAGAAGGTTGGCTTCGAGCGGTCGACAACCGACCGATTCGAACTGGAGATGGCACTTGAGCTGTGATTACACTGAGAGAACGGGCTGATCGGCATACGCGAGCACGTGCCCGGCCGCCTTTCCAAGAACGTCCTCGCCGGCCTCGCGCGGCAGGACGATGAAGTCGCCGCCGATCTGATCGGCCGAGTCAAGCACGACATTGCCGGGGTGGTGGGTCTTACGAGCCGTCGAGAAGCCCGAGGCCTCCGTTGCCCGCATCGATACGCCCTGCTCGGCCGCCCGGTCGCGGATACGATCCAAGAAGGCGTTGGTTTCGGCGGCAATCGTCGCGGTATCGGCCTCGCCCGCATTGATCGCCTGTCGCGTCTCAGAGCCGAGGAGGTATAACACGACCACCTCGGCGTCATACCGGTCGCCGACCGCGAGGGCGTACTCGACCGCCTCAAGTGACGCGTCGGTCCCGTCGACGGGGATGAGCACGCGATCGACCGCGATGCGTTCGTCCATGTCCGATGCGTCCGGCCGGGCGGTTAAAAAGTGCATCCACATCCACCGGACCAGGGACAATGGTGTGGACCGTAGCGGTTTTGTATCCATCTACCGGCCTCTCACACATGATCGACACCGTCGTCGTGGCGACCGATGGGTCCGATAGCGTCCGGCGCTGCGTGATCACGGCCATCGATCTCGCCGATCGATTCGATGCCGAACTCCACGCGCTGTACGTCGGCGAGGATCCCGGTGACGCCCTCTCGAATGTCGCCGAGCGGACGGACCGACCGGTCACGACGGCTGTCCGCGAGGGGGCTCCGGCAGACGAGATCACCGCCTACGCGGTCGAACACGATATTGATCTCGTCGCCACCGGAACGCGGGGACGCCACGGCGAACACCGATTTCTGCTGGGGAGCGTCGCGGAGAAACTCATTCGCGAGTGTCCGGTCCCCGTCTTGAGCGTCCGACAACTCGCCGAGGAGGCGGCTTAGCGATCCGGTCGCGCACCGGTTCCCGGCCGGTCAAGCGCCTGTAGGTCAACCCGGTCGTCGCTGAATGGAACGCCCGCAAACGGATCGTCGGCCAACAACAGGGCCCCATCGAGGTCGGCATAATCAAGCAGCGGTGCCAGTTGTGCGGCCGCCGCGATCGACGCGTTCGATTCGACCATACACCCGAGCATCACCTCAAGGCCGTGTGCCCGGGCTGTCGCAATCATCCGTCGAGCGGCACCGAGCCCGCCACACTTCATGAGCTTGAGGTTCACGATGTCACACGCATCGGCGATCTGTGGAATATCGCTCACCGTCCGACAGGACTCATCGGCGGCAATCGGGACGGCCGACCGACGAGTGACCCGTCGCAGGGCGTCGGGGTGGGCGGCCGGCACCGGCTGTTCGAGAAACTCGATGTCGTACTCGGCGAGCGTTCGGCTCATCCGGATGGCCTCCTGAGCCGTCCACGCCTCGTTCGCGTCAACACGGATGCGCGCGTCGGGGGCGGCCTCCCGAATGGCCGCAACGATCGCGCGGTCCTCCTCGGTTCCGAGTTTGATCTTGAGCACCTCGTGGCCGTCGGCGACAGCGGCGGCCGCACGATCGGCCATTGTCTCGGGGGCGGCGATTCCGATGGTGTAGGAGGTTTGGACCGTCTGGGTGGGATCGAGTCCCCAGAGGCGGTACAGCGGCACACCGAGTGCCTTCGCCCGGAGGTCCTGTAACGCCATCTCGATTGCGGCATGAGCGGCCGGAGTCTCCTGGATGGACGCGCTAAGTTGCTGTCGGTGGGCATCAAGGCGGTGAATGTCGTCGATCGCCTCGACACTCGGTCGGAGCCGTTCAAGAACCGTCTCGACAGTATCGGCCGTCTCGCCGTACCGGGGAGCGGGAGCGGCTGCCCCGTAGCCGGTGTGCTCGGGGCTTTCGAGGGTAACGAACACGACCTCGGCGTGTTCCTGTCGACCGCGGGCGATCTCGAAGGGCGTCTCGATTGGGAGCGACGCCCGATCAATCGAGAGTGAGAGTGTCATAGAAGCGCCTCAATCGACTCCGCAAGATCGAATCGGAGAGGGTCACTCGCCGGCGCGTCGATCGCCTCGGCATACGCGTCGACCGCCTCTTGGGCCGCCGCATCGGACTCGATTGTCCGGGTGTTGAGCATCCCGGCGGCCACCTCGGCCTCTGCCACCGGGGCGGCAAGGGACTCATACAGGTCGACATAGGTCTCGACGGGCGGGAGATCAAACGCGGAGTAGCCGTGGATCGTCTCGCGGCCGGCCTCGTGACAGAGCACGAGCGCATCGGGCATTGCACCGTGGAGGATCCCGCAGGTCACCGCCGAGTACGCGGGGTGGACGATCGTCCCCTGACCCTCAACGACGAGGACATCGTGGTCGGCCGCCGCCTTCGTCACCATCTGCTCGACGGCGCCGTTGAGAAAGTCACCGATGACCCGGTCGACGACGATCCCCCAGCCCTCGATCATGACGCCCGTCTGGCCGGTCGGAACGGCCGCCGCGTCGTAGCCTTTGGCACGCAACGCGTCAACGAGCTCCATCGTGGTGGTCATCTTGCCGACCGAACAGTCGGTACCGACGGTCGCGATGACGGTGGCATCAACATCGCCCGCGGTCCCGTTTGCCACCGAGAGATCCGTCGGCGGATCGCGCACGTCCCGCAGAGTGCAGTCGTTTGCCTCGGCAAGCGCCGCGAACTCCTCGTCATCGTTGAGCAGATAGTGGAGACCGGCGGTTACGTCCGCGCCGCGCTTGAGTGCGGCCCGGACATCGGGGCGCCAGGACTCCTCAAAGCCGCCGCCGATAGGCGCGATCCCAATGAGCAGCTCCTCAATGTCCGCGGTGATGTCATCGACACCCTCGACAATAGGGGCGTCCTGGACATCCGGGAGGTGCTCAGCAACGCGCTCGCCGGCGTGGGCGCGGTCGATAACGGCAACGACATCCCGGTCGGAATACCGGAGGATCCCGACGGCCGTCTTGGCGTGATCGGGGAACCGTTCGTGTGCGAGAATCGCGACTGCCATGCTCGCACTCGGCGGAGCCGATACTAAAACCCGGCTGTCCGCCGCGGGTCAGGCAAGCGCCGCTCCAGCCGCCCCGCCGATGGCGCTATCGATCGCGCCGAAGAGCCCGCCAATGACGACGAGAACGAAGAGGCCGAATCCGGCGGCTCCACCGACCAGCCCACCGATGGGCCCGCCGGCCATGCCGACGACTACGAGAGCGACCCACACCAACAGCCCAGTGATGATTCCGCCGAGACTGCCGGCGAGGAGGCCGTGCCAGGCGCCACCGGTTAGTCCACCACCAGCCAGATAGCCTGCGACACCGCCGCCGATGAGTCCGGCGGCCAGCTGGCCGATGCCGGGGATCGCCAACCCGAGGACCCCCAGTACGACGATCGCAAGAAAGCCAATGCCGACGGCAGACCAGTCGGTCATACCCGATGCTTGCCGCCGGGCGGGTGAAAACGTGGCGGTCCCGAAAGGCGTGTGCTTTTAGCCGCCGCTCACCTACGTAGATGTATGATTTTCGAGGATCTCCCTCCGACGCCGACCGCGGAGGACCTCATCGACACAGCGTTCTCGCGGGCGGCGCGGGCGGGACGAGCCAAATCCGGGGCCGACGCGCAGCTATCGATGCTGCAGACGGCCGCGAACGTCATCTCGGACAACCTCGAGAACGTTGTCGATGGGTGGCCGGACTTCGATCGGATCGATCCGTTCTATTATGAGCTCGCGGACACCCTCGTTGATGTCGACGCGCTGCGCGGCCATCTCGGCGAAATCACCTGGGCGAGCCGCAAGGCCGCCTCGCTCCGCGACGAGTATCAAAGCCGGGTGCATGACGACACCGAGACCGCACGGAAGTACCGCAAACAGGCCTTCGCGCGGCTGGCCGATGTGGTCGAGTCCGTGGAGGCGGATCTCGAAGCCGTTATCGAGGCTGGTAAACAACTCAAGGAACTGCCCGACATCCGCCCAGACGAACCGGCGATCGTCGTCGCCGGCTATCCGAACGTTGGAAAGTCATCGTTTCTCAACGCCGTAACGCGGGCCCGACACGAGACAGCATCGTACCCGTTCACGACCACCGGGATCGGCGTTGGGCACCTCACGCGCGATCGGGTTCGATACCAGGTGGTCGACACGCCGGGGCTACTTGACCGACCCCCCGAGGAACGCAACGACATCGAACAGCAGGCAATCAGTGCCCTCACTCACCTGGCGGACTGCGTGCTGGTCATCGTTGATGCAAGCGAGCGGTGTGGTTATCCGATCGAGCAGCAACTCCGGCTGCGCGATGCCGTCGCCGAGCGCTTCGACGTGCCGGTATTGACCGTCTGTAACAAGGCTGATTATTCACGAGACGTCGAGGCAGACCACTATATGAGCGTGACCGAGGACGAAGGCGTCGAGGCGGTCGTTGCTGCCGCCGTCGACGCGATTGACTACGAGCCCGAGTTGCCGTTCGAAGCGGCCGAGTGAGCACCGGCAGTTTGGACGGTAACGAACCGGACCTCGATCGCTGGGACACGCTCGAGTTCGGCGCGTAACTGGTCTGAGAGCTCAGCGGCAACCGGCGGCGGTGGCGCTCCTGGCTGTTCGAGTCCAACCGTCAAGATAACCCGGTCAGGCTGACTGCGGAGGGGCTGACGGGTGTGTTCGATCTCAACGGCGAGGAGCGTCGCCTGGTCGTGGGTATCGAGGACGTCCGAAGCAGTGGTTTGGATGGTGGTTTCGGCCGCCGCTGCCTGGTTGTTCGCGATCGTTACGGCTCCGAGAAATCCAGAGAGAAGCAGAATTCCAACGGCAAGGACACCAATGCGGGCGAGCGTCCCCCGGCGGATCTGTCGCTGCTCAAGCCAGGAATCCGGGCGGTAGCCTTGGTGCCAGAGAACAACGAGTGCGGCCATGTTGATCGAGAGGAGATTGACCAGAACGAGTACACTCGCACTGACCGTCAGCGTCGGGAGTGCCCACGCAAGACCAATCCCGGCGGCTGCCGCCGGCGGGATCAACGCCACGGCGATCATCACCCCGACAAGGGCGGTCGAAACGCCAGCAGTGAGACTGAACGCCCCAGCAATTCCAGCTCCGACGGCAATCGCCAGTGAGAGCATATCGGGGGCCAGGCGCTGGCCGATCTGATCGATACCGAGGATATCGAGCGTCGGCGGGACAAACCCGGCAAGACGGGCAATCAGTGCAAATACCGTTGCCGCCGCGATCGAGAGGGTGACCCCGATGATCTGCAAAAACAGCCCCTGTCGACGGATGTCATCAAAGTTGACGACCGTCCCGACACTGGTCGCCAGTGCCGGACCAACAAGCGGCGCGATCACCATCGATCCGACGACGACGGCCGGTGAGTCAAGCAGGAGACCGGCGGTTGCGACGACTGCGCTGACGATTGTTAATACGAGATAGTTGCGACGCGCCGGTAGGAGTTCCTCCCCGGCACTGATCAACTCCTGACGGGCGACCTGGTCCTCGTCAGTCTCGGTCTGGTACTCGTCTTTGAGCCGCTCAAAGCGCCGTGAAACGATCGTATTGGCCTCAAGAACCACGGTGACGGCCTCCTCGTCGACACCGGCAGCCTGAAGATCCTCAAGAATCTGCTCAACCGCTTCCTGGGGTAACGGAAAGTACGCCACGGCGGCAAACCGGGTGTTGGCGACCGTGTCGGTCATGACGTAGTCGATCCCCCGGTCCTCAAGGATCCGCCGGACCGCCTCACGCCGTCCGGTCGGCACCGAGACCTGTACGAGTCGCACGTCGGTGACAATGCCCCCCTGGCGCATATATTCCGGGGGCTTTTGCTGATCGCACGCCAACCTCAAGTGTGTCTCAGTTCGCGGACCGTCCCAACCGGGCGGACGAGGTGGTCCTCGTCGGGCGATCAAACGTCGGGAAGTCAACGCTCATGCGTGTGCTCACCGGTCACGATGTCGAAACCGGCCGTCGGCCGGGAGTGACCCAGCAGCCGTACCACTACGACTGGGTCGAGGCGGACTTCATGGTCACTGACCTTCCTGGCTTCGGGTTCATGGAAGGCGTCAACGAATCCCGCCGCGAGGAGATCAAGACCGCGGTGGTCCGATACCTCGAAACCCACGCCGATGCCATCCGGGTCGCGATCCTCGTCCTTGATGCCAACAGCGCCGTCGAGATCATCGACCGACACACCGCCCGTGACGCCGTACCTCACGATGTCGAGTTATTCTACTTTCTCGAAGAATTGGACATTCCAACGGTGGTCGCGGTCAACAAGATGGACAAGGTCGAGGACCGCGACGATGAGCTTAATGCGATCTGTGATCGGCTCGGTCTCCATCCGCCCTGGCAGCAGTGGCAGGACACGGTTGCCCCTATCACCGCGAAACGCGAGTCAATCGATGCGCTCACCGACGCTGTACGGACCCATCTGAAGGATCAGCGCCGCCACGACCTCCTGCAGTTCTTCTAGAGTTCGTGGGTGCGTGACTCGGTGCCATCAGCCGGCAGGTCGGCGTCCTCATTGGCGACATACCGCCGGATTTCCGTTGCCGGGCACACCCAGACCTCCTCGTCGTACCACGCGAACAGTTGTGCGGCCTGTTCGTGGGCGGCATCGGCATTCGGGGCAACGACCCGTCCGACGTGACGCGCCTGTGCCCCCTCCTCTTCACGGGCAAAGACCGTCCACTCGTCGTCGTCGGCGTCGGTGTCGACCCGTTGGCGGCGTGCTTTTTCGACCATTTAGTTGGCCGGTATTTCCGGCCCCTCGAAGAATCTTCCGGACGGCTCAGTACGAGCGTTCCTTGGGCTCGTAGCGACCGTGATCGCCCTCAAGGACGGCCGGCTTGTACCACACCTGCGGGCGGCCGTCGTTCCAGTCGATCATGGTGTGTTTGAGCCAGTTCTCGTCATCACGGCTCTGATAACGCTTGCGCCAGTGGGCACCGCGGGACTCCGTCCGCAGGAGGGCCCCCAGGGTGATCGACTCGGCGACATCGATGATGTTTCGCGTCTCGATGGCGTGGATCAGATCGTAGTTGAACGACCGGGAACTGTCCTCGACGGTGACCTCACGGTAATCACGGCGGGCTTGCTTGAGGTCCTCAAGCGCCTGTTCAAGACCCTCGCGCTCGCGGAAGACGTTCACATGGTCGGTCATGGTCCGCTGGACGGCGTCGCGCACTGAGGCGTAGCCGCGTTCGCCGTCACCCTCAAGCAGCTGGTGGATGCGGGTGCGCTCGCGCTGGACCGTGCGCTCGATGACCGCATCGGGCTCAACCAGCCGCTCGCCACCGTCGGCTGCAACCGTATCGGAACCGTCGGCACCGACGCTTGGTCCGGGATCAACAGGCAGGTCAGCGTCGGCCGGTTCAGCGTCGGGAGTCCGACCGGTGCTCAACGCCGCCTCACGGGGCGGCTCACCAGCGGCGGACCGGCCGGCACGGGCGCCGAAGACGACGAGTTCGGCAAGCGCGTTTCCACCCAGTCGGTTGGCGCCGTGGATGGACACGCAGGCGGCCTCGCCCGCCGCGTACAGCCCGTCGATGAGCGTGGCGCCGTTCTCGTCGGTCTCGATGCCGCCCATCTCGTAGTGCTGGCCCGGCTTGACCGGCATCGGCTCCTCAAGCGGGTCGACCCCCTCGAAGTCCTCGGCCAGGTGGACGATGTTCTCCAGTCGGTCGAGAATCCGCTCCTCGCCGAGGTGACGCATGTCCAGCATGACGTGGTCATCGTCGAATCCGCGACCCTCGCTGACCTCGGTGAGCTCGGCCCGCGAGACGACGTCGCGGGAGGCCAGTTCACCGACGTTGTTGGCGTATCCACGCTCGAACATGAACCGCTCACCCTCGGTGTTATACAGGATACCGCCCTCGCCGCGGACCCCCTCGGTGATCAACACCCCGGTCGAGGGAAGCGTTGTTGGGTGGAACTGGACGTACTCCATGTCCTCAAGCGGGACGCCAGCGCGGTAGGCCATCGCCATCCCGTCACCGGTGTTTGCGGTGGCGTTGGTGGTGTGATCGAACGCTTGTCCGTTACCGCCGGTCGCGATGACGACCCCACGGTTGGCCTTGAATCCAGCCACATCACCGGTGTGCAGATCGTAGGCGACCACGCCGTGACAGGTGCGGTCGCTCGGATCCTCATGATCGGTGACCGCGAGGTTCGTCACGAACCACTCGTCGTAGATTTCGATCCCACGCTTGGCGACCTGCTGGTAGAGTGTGTGCAGCAGGTGATGGCCGGTTTCGGCGCCCGCGAAGGTCGTCCGCGGATATGACATCCCGCCGAATGGACGCTGGGCGACCGTGCCGTCCTCCTCACGGGAGAAGGCCATCCCCCAGCGCTCAAGTTGGAGGACTTCGCGTCGAATCTCCTGGGCGAAGGCCTCGATAGCCGGGGCGTCACCGACGTAGTCGGCGCCCTTCATTGTCTCGTAGGCGTGATCCTGCCAGTCGTCCTCGTCGTCGAGGGCTGCATTGATTCCTCCCTCAGCGGCGCCGGTGTGGCTCCGCACGGGATGAAGTTTTGAGATAACGGCGACATCAGCGCCTGCCTCGTCGGCCGCGATTGCCGCTCGCAAACCCGACCCACCACCGCCAATGACGAGCACATCGTGCTCTCGCATGCTATTTCATCGTTAATATCGAGGGTTACTTGGCTCTGTGGGTTCGGGCACAAGACTCCCCGAGAGCAGGGCGGCTCAGGCGTCGCCGTCGTCTACCTGAAGAGCACTTCGCAGCCCCGGAAGTGTCGAGGCCAGTTCCGCGGCGTCCTCGCGGGCGTCCTCAACATCATCGATGAGATCATCAAGCCGATCGATCTCCGCAGCAAGATCATCGGCGTCATCAAAGGCCCCGGCGCGCTGGCCCATCGTGAACCACTTTTTCGCATCACGGAGGTGCTCGCGGGCGTCGCCGACCTCAAGCGCTGACTTGAGCGTGTTGAGCGTCCCGAGGGCATTCTCACCGTCAACCTCCCAGATCGCGTCTGGATCCGGGAGCGACGCGCGAGCGTCCGCAAGCGACGCTTCGACATCGTCACGCATCTCAGAGGCCGCTTCGCCGAAGAGGTCGTCGTCATCGAGCGTTGACTGACTCATACGGGTCGCTTTGCCCGGATCACAAATAAATAATCGGCCGTAGCGGACTCACGCGGGATCGCTCGGTCGGGCTCCGTTGGCTCCCGCACGCTGGTCGGTAACGAGATCAAGCGGTGGCGCTGTTGTTCCGATCACGAGGAGTGCGTAATACCGGAGGTACACGTGAAAGGGGACCGAGACAACGGCCGCAATGACAAGTGCGATCGCACCGCCGAAACTCCCAAGCCCCGCCAGCACGAGCCGGCTCACCGGCGTCAGCCCACCGACGAGCAGAATCCCTCCCGACAGGGTGCCGACCAGTACGACGACGGCACCCACCCCGATCGCGATGGCGAGCGCCGCAGCAACGCCGACGGCGACACTCACCACCGGTCGGACAACGGCATACGCGAGATACTCGATCGGATGGGCCCGGACAACGACGCTTAACCGGCGCCAGGCGGCAACAATAGACGTATCGGCCGCAATCGATACCGGAACAGCGAGCTGGCAGGTGATTGCATCAAGCACCCACGCGAGCGCGACCCCGACACCGGCGACCGCAAGGGCGAGAGGTGACGGATAAATGACAGGGATAACAACATCGAGCCACGCAAGCGCGAGCATCCCTGCCGGAAGGAGTCCGAACGCCCAGATAATGACTCGGAGGACGAACAGTCCGAGTGCCCGATTGCGATGGTGGCGAGCCGTGTCGCGGATGGTGGTCTGTGGCCGGTGAAGTCGTTCGACGAACACGTAGTGCATGAGCGACCCGGCGGCGAGGTAGCCGACAAGAAGGACCCCCAACGCTCCAACACCGACGAGAAGCGAGGACACAAGCACCTCCGGGAGGGCAGCGGTGGTTCGTCGGGGGATCGTCCCAGCCGCAGGGAGTGACTCCCAGAGACGAGGATCAACAACTTGTGGGGTCGCCGGCAGCGGCGTTCCGGCAGGGCCGAGAAACGCCACGACGGCGGCGAGTACCCCCCATCGGCGGGGTGACAGCGGGAACAGCAAGGCTCGCGTCAGGTCGACAGCATCGCTGAGACTCCGGAGTGCCGACAGCGCCATATCGAGTCGTTGTTGTGGACAAGTGCTAGTCGTCGGAATATTCCACGGCAGCGAGTTGCATTTTTGGATAACCGTCGTCGGTCTGCATCACGGCTCGCACACGAGTACCGGCACGTTCAACGACGAGTTCGACATCCATCAGCGCGCCGGTCAACTCGGCGTATGCCCCCTCTCCGGGGCCGGCGTTCGCCGCCTCACGGACCCGCTCGGGGTCGATATCGACCTCAACGGTGGTGCAAAACGGCTGGTTTTCGATCGCCTCAGCGATCGCCGTTTCGAGACTCGGCGCTGAGGCGGGGGTAACGGGTGTTCCGGCAAACTGGTGATAGAGGGCCCCAAACTTGATTCCGGCCTCGAAACAGGCCGTTTCGGCGGCAGTCTCGGACATAGGTTGGGTTTGTCTGGGCTGGTCTTCGGTGTGGCGGTCGCGGGCAACCAGACGTTACTTATTCAGGGTCACACAACGCTGACCCAAGTGATGGACGAGCCGGTATTGCTCACCGGAGCAAGCGGGCGTGTCGGACGGGCGATCCTCGACGGGATCGGTGACCAGTACCGGTGGCGCCTGTTCGACCGACACCCACCGGACGCGGAACTTCCCGGCGAGTCGGTTGTTGCCGATATCACCGACCGCACCGCGGTCCGCGAGGCCATGGAGGGCGTCGGTGCCGTGATTCACCTCGCCGGCGATCCCCGGAAGAACGCCCCCTGGCAGAGTGTACTTGAGAACAACATCGATGGAACGCAGGTCGTCTTCGAGGCCGCAGCGGAGGCCGGTGTCGAGAAGGTGGCCTTCGCCTCGTCAAATCACGCCGTCGGCGGCTATGAGACCGACGAGCGTCAACCAGAGTTGTACCGGAGTGAAGACGAGTTTCGGCTTGATGGCACCGAATTACCCCGTCCGGGAAATCTCTATGGTGTCTCGAAGATTGCCGGTGAGGCACTCGGCCGGTACTACCACGATTTTCACGATCTCTCGGTGGTGTGTGTCAGGATCGGCAATCTCACCGCCGACCATCCGCCGGTAGAGTACGAGCGCGGCCAGGCCATGTGGCTCTCACACCGCGACTGCGCGCACCTCTTCGAGCGGTGTCTTGAGGCTGAGTACGAGTACGAGATTGTCTACGGCATCTCGGACAACGACCGGAAGTACTACTCCATCAAGCGGGCCCGCGAGGCCCTTGGGTATGACCCACAGGACAACTCCGCGGAGTACCACTTCGACGGCACGCCGAAAAAAGAACCGTGAGTATAGCAGACGCATCCGGGCGTTTTTGCGTACTGCGTCGAATACTTGCTCGTCAGCGTGCGTGAGTTTGCGTTTGAACTATCGTTGTGTGCCCGTCTTGAAGCCAATCGCGAGGGGCTTGTCGCTCGACAGCTCGGCGGCGGTGTCGCCCGTCCAGGCGGCCGGATCGTCGACACTGTCACGGTCGCCCCGGGGCCACAGTTCGCCGATCGAGCGGCACTCACGGCCGATGGGATCCCGCTGGCGGCCATCGAGGCCGACGTGGGCGCTGGGCGGTTTGTCCCGGTACGGGAGGCGTTCGACGGCCCACCTGAACGCCGCCGCGAACACACCGAAGCGGCCGTCGAAGCGGGGTTTTTCGAACAGCGACGTCGGAACGGTCGACTTGAGGTCAAGCAGGTTGCCCGGTATCCAGCCGACTGGTTCGATACGCTGGTCGGCATCGAAAACAAGCCGGATCTCAACCGGCCAGGCGATCTTGAGCGACAGCTACGGATTGACGTGGGCCTCGGCGTCTTCGATCGGGTTGTCCTAGCAACGGCGGATCACGTGACCGGTGCCCAGCTCAACCGACTGCCCGACCCAGTCGGGGTCTGGCGGTACAACGGCGACGTGATCGAGGTGATTCGTGAGCCGGCAGCACTCTCGACGACAGCCTACGGCGTCGAACTCGACACGGTGTACGCCGGACGCACAGACATCGACATTGTCACGCCAGAAGCGAAGCGCCGGGCCCGTCGGCGGATCGCCGAGCGTGCTTACGGCAAGGGCTGGCGCACCTACGCGTTTCCGACATGCGAACAGATCAACGTGACCGAGCGGCACGGCACGACAAGTCTCCCATGGTGTAGGTACTTTGACCGGATCGTCGATCCTGGCGCTGAGTGTGGCCCGGACTGCGAGGGATACGAACAGGGGTCCCCTCCGTCGGTCACGCTGGCGGACGAACGAGCCCGACGCAGTGGCTGGAGGTCAGATCCGGATGGGGGACGACGCCGCCAGAGCGGGCTTGACTACTTCGAGTGATCACAACACGAAGTGCTCGCCGTCGACCGCCAGTGGCTCCTCGAAGGCCCGATCGGCGGGATAATAATGCGCGACGTGAACGATCCGGAGATCGCTCGCCGAGAGGTCCTCGGCGAGGTCAATCGCACCACGTCGTGTCATGTGTTTGGTGCCGAAGGTGCGTGGGACACCATCAGGGGCGTGGTGGTCGCCGCCGTAGGGATGGCGCTCGCAAAAATCGGGATGGACGATGCCGTCGGCCAACAGGAGGTCCGGATCATCGAGGACAGCCCGTGAGCGATCGGGAACCGCGTAGTTGGTATCACCCGAAATCGAGAGTTTGGCACCTGTCTCTGGGTCCTCAATGGCGACGCCGAAACACACCAGCGGCGGGTGATCGACGGGCACAAGCGTGACGTCGAAGCCACAGATCCGTGTCGGCTCGTACGGCGTCATCGGGATGATGTCGAGGACGTCGAGGTAGCCGTATCGCCGATCAAGCGTCTCGGCGACGGTCTCCTCAAGCGCAGGATCGGTCGTATCGGCGGCGTACACAGGAAAGGAGGCGGGCTCGCCGGCCGTGCCGAGGAGTCGGTAGGCGTTGCCCAGACCGCTGGCGTGATCGAAGTGCACGTGTGTGACCACACCGGCGTCGGGGAGGGCAACATCCTCGCTGAGAAACTGATCCCGGAAATCCGGGCTGAAGTCGATGAGCAACGACGCGCCGGTCCGGTCATTGTGGACGTGCACGGAAAAGCGCCGGCGCTGGACGCCAAGCTCACGGGCGCGCTGGCAGGTCGCACAGTCACATCCCGGTGTCGGCGTGCCTGTCGTGTCGCCTGTGCCCAGTAACGTGACCTCCATGCCCGCGCTAGTGCTCGTGGACGTGCTCGGCCAGTTCGCGCTCTGCACCGCCGGCAACGAGAATGTCATCGTCACCCTCGATCATGTCGAGGTTACGCAGCGTGTCCCGCCGCTCGAAGTCCTCGACAGCGTCGATGAGATCCTGCTGGGTGAGGGTTGTCCGCTCCTCGGTGAGGGCCTCAAGAACGGCTTCGCGGAGAACCATCCGGAGGTCGCTTCCGGTTAGCCCCGAGGTCCGTTCGGCCACCTCGGCCGGATCGAATCCTTCGATCTCCATCTTGCTCGTGATCAACTGGAGGATCTCCGTGCGCATGGCATCGTCGGGCTTGGGGAAGTTGACAATCTCATCAAACCGACGCCAGGCGGCCGCGTCAAGCTGATCGGGGTGATTCGTCGCGCCAATCAGCAACACCTCATCGTCGATCAGGCTGACCTCATCAATCGACTTCAACAGGGTATTGACCGCCCGTTTGACCGCGGCGTGCTCGTCTGACTTACGGGTCTTTGCCACCGAGTCAAACTCGTCGATGAAAAGGATGCACGGCGAAAGCCGCTTGGCCACCTCGAAGGTCTTATCGACGTTCTTGGCCGTCTCGCCGAGGTACTGGCTGGTGATCATCGAGAGTTTCACCTCGACGAACGGCAGATCAAGCTTTCGAGCCAGCCCCTTTGCGGTAGAGGTCTTGCCCGTTCCGGGAGGACCGATAAACAGGAGTTTGCCGATCTCACGGAGGCCGATCTCGGCGAGATACTCGCGGTGTTCGATCGCCTTGACAATCTTCGTGATCTCGTCTTCTTGCTCCTCGGTGAGCACGAGATCATCAAGGCTCATGTCGATCTCCTCGGGCGCCCGGATCTCGACGAGATCCAGCATGTCCTGATCGTCGTCCTCATCAAAGTACTCCTCAAGCAGCGAGTCGATCCACACTCGGTCGGCCTGGATCGGACGGTTGTTGTCCCGAGCGGTCTCGTAGTCGACGCCGTCGGGAGCGTCGGGCTCGTCCTCGAACCAGTAGGCCAGCGTCGGATTGGACTGGATGCGCTCGAGATCGGCACGCGAGAGGAACCATTCCTCGGCCATCGAGCGGTCGGTCAGCGTGATCGTCCCGGAGAACTGGTCCCGTTCGGTAAACATGAGTCCTGAGACGGCATCCCAGGGCTGTTCGACACCGGTGGCTGCTCGCGCCGTACTGGGCGTCACCGAAAGCGGTCGCTCGAAGGTCCCCTCCGACCAGAAGACCCGTCGGTACCGCGGAGGCACGTCGTTCTCATCGAGGGCTCGCGCATCGTCGTAGACGTCAGCAGTCAACAGGAACTCGACGACATCAATCGCCGCAGTGCTCATTCCCGCAAAACTTCGGCTCGAACCGTGTTAAACGCGTCGGCACGATCGCACTGGGAGCCGCTCAGGGGGCTGCCCCGACCGGCAGGAGATACAGCGGATCAAGCGCCGCCGGCAACTCAAGGACCGAGGCGGTCGCCGCGTCGTCGAAGGCACCAACAGGACAGCTGGCCAGCCCGCGGTCGACACAGACCAAATGGAGATTCTGCGCGGCATGGCCGGCCTCCATGTGGACGTATCGGCGGCCGTGATCGGGATACTCCCGGGTCGTCCGGTCGTACTCGGCAGCCAGCACAATGGTCGCCGAGGCGTTGTCAACCGCCGGCTGGTCGTTCGCGGCGGTTACGAACTCCGGCCGAAGCGTTCCCTCGATGGACGGCTCAAGCGTGTGCGCAACCGGATCATACCGGTACAGCCCCGGATCGAGATCCGTAACACCCGCCTTCGGCACCTCAAGATAGGTCTCAAGCGGGTAGGTCGCGCCGGCGCTTGGGGCCGCACGCATCGGCTGGTCGGCGTCGCCGTGGGTGTACCCCTGGGCCGCCCACAGGACAGCAGCGACATCCGTGAGCGCGATCGGTCCGGAGCCGAATCCGCGGTGGCTTTGCCGGTCGGCGATGGCGCGATCAAGCGCGTTCGATGCGGCCGCTGACGCGTCAGGGAGCGTGATCGGTGACACGAGTACGACCAGATCCCCAACCAAGGTAATCGCAACGACTCATCCGACGTAGTCGAGATACTGACAGGCGCCTCGGACGTTCAGCTTGATCTCTTCGCGTGCCTTGTGCTCGCCCCACGCGTCGATCAGTTCCTCATCAACCCGATCGGCGAAGTACTCTCGGAGGGCGTCGTCGGAGCGATCATCGCGGTGGGCAGCCACCGTCTCGACCCAGTCGGTGATGCGCTCGCGATACCGCTCAAGTTGATCATCCGCTGGCGCTGGACCGTAATGGGGGTACAGTAGGGCATCCGGATCGAGGGCCTCGATCGTGTCGACATCCTCAAGGACCTGTTCGAGATTGAACGTCGAGGGGGGACTCGACTCCTGGACGCGGTCGTACTCGGGTAGATACAGTCCGGCGGCGTCAGCAACAAAGACAGCGTCGTCGGCCGGTGACTCGAAGATGACCTGATGGAGCGCGTGGCCCGGCGCGTGATGGACCCGAAGGGATCGATCGCCGAGGTCAATCGTGTCACCGTCGGTCAGCGGGGTGATCCGCGCGTCGGGAATAGGTGTCGGCTCGACATAATACTGCCACTGGTCGCCGACGGCCTGTTGCGTGCCGGCGATGAGGTCCGAGGGATCCGCGAGGTGAGGGGCGCCACGTTCGTGAGCGTAAACAGTTGCGTTCGGACACGCCTCAGCCAGTCGACCGGCCCCGCCAGCGTGATCAAGGTGGACGTGTGTTGGCGCGATGACCTCGACAGCCGTGCGGTTGATACCGAGATCATCGAGTGCGGCGAGGATGTGATCGGCCCCGGTTCCGATCCCGGTATCGATGATGGCCGGTCGGTCAGCATCGATGATGTAGACGACGCCGTAGCCGGTGGTGTCGTACATCCCCGTTTCGAGCCAGTAAATGTCCGTACACGCGCCAACGTCAACGCGCTTGAAGGCACCTACGTCCATGTCCGTTCCCATCGCTCCGGGGGGACAAAAAGCACCCCGGAACCCCCACCACAGCACCGATATGGATTTCACCCCGGCGGCGGAAGGCCCCATATATGATCGACCGGGACGTGCTCCGCGAGGAGCCCGATCGCGTGCGAGCAATGCTTGAGGATCGCGGGATCGACGATGTTGATCTCGACCGGATCCTTGAGATGGATGAGGAATGGCGAGAGCTCAAGGCCCGCGGTGATGACCTTCGACACGAACGCAACGAGATCAGCGATCGGATCGGCGAGCTCAAGCAGGCTGGCAAGGACGAGGAAGCCGAGACCGCGATCGAGCGCTCTCAGGAACTCAAATCCGAGATCGAGTCGGTTGAGGCACGCGCCAACGAGCTCAGCGCCGAGCTTGACGACCGACTGCTTGAGATTCCACAGGTCCCAGACGAGTCGGTGCCGGTTGGTGCCGATGAGAGTGACAACGTCGAGGAGCGCCGCTGGGGCTTTGATGACCGCCGAGAACTGCCCGCAGAGGTAACGCCACATTACGACCTCGGAGCAGAACTCGACATCATCGACGAGCGTCGGGCCGCGAAGACCACCGGCAGCGGGTTTTATTTCCTCAAGGGCGATGGGGCGCGTCTTGAGCACGCGCTGATCCAGTTCATGCTGGATGTCCACCGCGAGCAGGGCTATACCGACTTATTCCCCCCGATTCCAATCAAGAGCACTTCGATGGAGGGGACCGGACAGCTCCCGAAATTCGCTGATGATGCCTACCGAATCGGCGCCGACGAGGAGGCCCCGTATGACGAGGAGGACCTCTGGCTGTGTCCAACGGCGGAGGTCCCCGTGACGAACATGTACGCCGACGATATCCTCCTTGACGATGATCTGCCGCTCAAACACCAGGCGTACACCCCGAACTTCCGGCGGGAGGCAGGCGAGCACGGAACCGAGACCCGCGGGATTGTCCGGGTGCACCAGTTCAACAAGGTCGAGTTGGTCAACTTCGTCCGCCCGGAGAACTCCTGGGATCGCCTCGAAGGACTCGTCACCGAGGCCGAGGAGGTGCTCACGCGGCTCGGATTGCCTTATCGGGTGTTGACGCTGTGTACCGGCGATCTCACCTTCGCGTCGGCGAAGACCTACGACATCGAGGTGTGGGCCCCCGGCGATGATATGCCAGAGGGCCCTGACCTCGGTGGACGGTGGCTTGAGGTCTCAAGTGCATCGAACTTCAAGGCCTTCCAGGCCCGCCGGATCGGGCTCCGGTACCGGCCGGAACGCCACGAGAGCGCGGAGTATCTCCACACACTGAACGCGTCCGGAACGGCCGTCGGACGGGTGATGGTCGCCATCCTTGAGTACTACCAGAACGAGGACGGGACGGTCACCGTTCCCGAGGCATTGCGTCCGTACATGGGCGGCCAGGAGGTCATCACTGGCCACGAGCCGGTTGGCGAGGCTGCCGTTGGCGAAGGCCGACGGGAGTAACTCAGTCGGTATAGGTCCGAATCTCCGTGATCGTGCTGTCAGCGCACGCAAAGACGTCCACAAACGCGAACAATCGCTCGCCGTCGCCGTCCTCAAGAACACCCTCGGCGACGGCCGTCGAGTCGTCCGCACAGGCGATTGAGATGACGTGGGTCGTATTGGTCAGTGGTCGGTCCTCGCGCATGAACCGGACGAACCGGTCGGGGCCCTCAAGCGTCCGGTCCGGTCGGTCGTGGACAAACGAGTCCGCAAGCACCTCTCGAAGCGCGTCGTACGCGCCATCGTCGATTCGCCGGTAGTAGGCACGCGCGAGTGCCGCCGCATCCATGCGACAGCGTGACAGCCCGATCCTAATAGGCACTCGGGTCTGGACACGCGTGCGAAACCCCTATACTTGCCACTCGCCGGCATTCGAGTGATGGATGTCGCCGAGGTACTCCCGGGATTCGTCGAGGCCTTCTCCTTTGAAGCGTTCAATCGGATGCAACAGGAGACCCTCCCGGTCGTCCTCGGATCCAACGACAATGTCGTTGTGAGCGCGCCGACAGCCAGTGGGAAGACGGCCATTGCTGAGGCAGCCATCTGCAAGGCGCTTGATGACGGCCAGACGGCGCTGTTTGTCGCGCCGATGCGGGCGCTGACGAGCGAACGCGAGCGCGACTGGGAGGGCTTTGAGGAGTTGGGCTACTCAGTCTACGTCGTCACCGGCGACCGGGAATTGAATCCGCGGCGGGCAAGTCACGCGGATATTCTGGTGATGACCCCCGAGAAGGTGGACTCAGCCACGCGGAAGCACGATCGACACCGCTATGCGTTCATTACCGATGTTGATCTCTGTGTCATCGATGAGGTGCACCTGCTTGACTCCCGCCGGCGCGGCAGCGCCCTTGAGGCGATTGTATCGCGGCTGCGCCGTCTGTGCGATCCCCGGTTCATCGCGCTGTCGGCGACGATGCCGAACGTTGATCATGTCGCGGCATGGCTTGAGGCTCCACCGGAGGCCACCTTCGAGTTCGATGAGTCATATCGACCGGTCGAACTCACCGCCGACGTCCGGACCTACACTCACGGCGAGAACGCCTTCGCGGACAAGTACCGTCGGCTCTACCGGGCGCTCGATATCGTTGAACCGCACATCGATGGCGACGGTCAGGCACTGGTCTTCGTCGCCTCGCGTCAGGACGCCGTCGAGGCCACAAAGACCGCCCGAGACGAGCTCGCCAGCCGGGACGTTCGTGTCGGCGACCGCGGGGATTATGCGTTTCATGACCAGACGCAGGCCCTCGAAAACGACACTCTCCGTCAGAGCGTCCTCGACGGTGTCGCCTTTCACCACGCCGGGCTCTCGAAGGCCGATCGCGATCACATCGAGTCGTGGTTTCGCGAGGGGCGGATCGACCTGCTGTTTTCGACCTCGACGCTGGCCTGGGGGGTGAATCTCCCCGCCCGGTGTGTTGTCATCCGCGACACCAAGTATCACGATCCACTGGAGGGCGAAATCGAAATGAGTCCGCTCGATGTCCTCCAGATGCTCGGACGAGCGGGACGTCCGGCGTACGACGATGTCGGCTACGGCTGGGTAATCTGTGACCGCTCGGATGCCCGACGGTACCGTCGCCTGCTTGAGGACGGCAAGGAAATCGAGTCACACCTGCTGTCGGATCTGGCCGAACACCTCGTCGCGGAGGTGGCTCTGGGAACGATTAGCGATCTTGATGACGTGATGGCCTGGTTCGAGACAACGTACTGCTACGTACGGGCTGAACGCAGCACGGAGACACCGGCATTACCCGAGGTCGAAGACCGCCTTCAAGAAACGCTCACGACGCTCGTCGATCGGGGGTTCGTTGCTACCGACGAGGACCTCGGCGTCACGCCGACGCCGCTAGGACGACTCACCTCGGCGTATTATCTGCGGCTTGAGACCGCACAGACGTTCCAGACGGCGATAACAGGATCAGCTGATCTCGCCGAACAGACGGTGCTTCAGGCGGTGGCCGCGGCGGCGGAGTTCGACGACGTTACCGCACGGAGCGACGAGACCGACGCGATCAACGCTGTCCTCGGTGACCGCGGCACCGATCTCGACGACGGACAACGGAAGGTGCTGGCCATTCTTCACGCTGGGATGACAGGCACGCTTCCCACGGAATTGCGCTCAGATGCGTGGATCATCCGCCAGAACGCGCTCCGGCTTCTGGCGGCCTTCGGCGCCATCTGCCAGGAGTTCGGAGCGCCCCGCGAGGCAAACCTCGTGCGACGGATCGAGGCTCGGATCGAACACGGGGTCGGCACAGACGCCGTTGGGCTAACAGCAATCGATGGGGTCGGACAAAAGCGGGCAAACGCCCTAGCCGATGCTGGCTTCGACCGACCGGGAGAGGTCGCCGATGCGCCAACGGAGGCGCTGACCCGCGCGGACGTGAGCCCAGGCGTCGTCGACCGAATCCGGGAGGCGGCCACAGCGGAACCGGATCTCCGGATCGAATGGCCCGACTTTCCTGATCGGATCACCCGCGGTGAGAACACGCTCAGAGACCTCCGGATCCACAACGCCGGCGGCGGGGCAACGGTGGGCATCCGCGTGACGGTCAACGACGTCGAGATGACCCAGACGGAGACCTACCTCGGACGCGATGCCACAACGACGGTACCGATCGGCATCTACGGTGGGGACCCGGACACGATGACCTACGCGGTAACCGTGACGACGCCAGAAAAGCCTCTCCAGCCGGTGACTGCTGAGCGTCGCGTACGCGTGGACTAGCCGGCTTCGGCGGCAAAGCGATCGGCGACCGTCTTGAGGTCAGCCGCCCGTTTGAGGTGGACCCGATCGGACTCCGGACCCGTCTCGAAAACGACCGTGAGCCCACCGTCGGGAGCCGGCCGATACCGGCCGATAACGGTGTCACGCTGGCGGTCACGGACAATTGTCTCTGTCTCGTGAGATTCGACGGCCAGTCGCCCGTAGCCACCACTCGTGCGGTTCTCAAGCTCGCCGGTGAGTAGCGTTGCGATCCGTTCGCCGTCGGTCACCTCCTCTTCTACCATGTGCGCGGTTGTGCCGCCGGGATCAAGACGACTCCGGTGTAAGCGCTTCAATGGCGTCGTCAGCCAGATCGTCGACATCGATTCCTCGGCGGCGGGCGAAGACGACTGCGGCGGCCTCAATCGTGACTGCAAGGTCGGCCTGGAGCTGATTGACGCCCGCGACGGCCTCTTGTTTGTCGATGCCGGCGTCAGTAATGCGATCAAGGAGCCGCTCGAACGTCGATCGGCGCGTGAGGACGCTCTCGTCAGGGACAAACTCCTCTGGCGGATCAACGGCTCCGACCTCGAAGGTGGGGGCGAGGGCGCCGGGCTCGCGCTCAAGAAGGCCCTCCCCGGTGGCCAGATCAACCAGTCGCTTGGCCTGGTCGGGCGTAAACCAGTCAAGATCCATCGCGATCGTCGCGACAAACTCACTTTCGGTGAGGCGGTCGGTCCCGCGGTGACGGTATGGCGCCGCGACGGTATACCGCAGTTCCATCACCTGCGTGTGCTCCGTCATCGGGCATGAACGTGGCGGTTATCCTCGCTGATTCGAGCCTTTCAAGTAGCGCCTCGGGGTTTATTCGAATAGCTATGACTGACCACGGGCGATCGATGCGCAAACGGACAGGTGGTCGGCTCCGCCCGATCCGGGACCGCCGCAAGCACGAACTCGGGAACGAGCCGGCGGAGACCCGCGTCGGCGAGCCGAAACTCAAGTCGATTGACGCACGCGGAAGCGACGACAAGATCCGGGCGCTGCAAACGAACATTGCGTCCGTCGCTGAGGGCGGCGAGACCTACGAAGCGACGATTGAGGACGTTGTTGAGAACCCCGCGAATCCGAACTACGCCCGACGAAACATCATCACGAAGGGCGCAGTCATCGAGACCGACCGCGGCCGCGCACGGGTGACCTCACGACCGGGACAAACCGGGCAGGTCAACGCCGTCGCCCTCGAGTAACAGCCTACTGTTCTGTTGTCGAGGCGTCCAACCCGGAGGCCACGAACGGCTTGCCGAAGGTCCGAGCAATGCGACTAGCGGTATCCTCAAGCAGCGGTCGGTCGTCACAGAAGACCTCAACCGCAACGGTCCCATCAAAGCCGCCAAGGGACTCACCGACGAGGTCGTAGTCGATTTCGCCAGCGCCGATCGGCAGGTGGGTGTCGCCACGTCGGCGGACATCATGGACGTGTAGGTGTGAGACCTGCTCGCCGTGGTACTTCAGAAAGCGCTTGATGCCGTCGTGGCCTTCCTCCATATAGGCGTGACCAACGTCGAAACAGATCGGGGCGTTGACCTCCTCGGCGATGTCGCCAAGGACCGATAGCTGCATGCCGTTTTTCTGGTGGCCGACATTCTCGACGACGACCTCAACGCCAGCGTCCTGTCCGGCGGTGACGATCCGGTTGAGCTGGGTGGCGAAGGTGTCCCGCTGGCCCGTGTCGTAGGGATCTCGGACGGTGCCGTGGAGGACGGCCTTCTCGGCGCCCATCCGTCCGGCCCACTCTAAGAGCGTCCGTTTGTGTGAGACGATGGCGTCGTTCATCGCCGGTACGGGCGTCGAGACGACCTGCTTGAACGGGAGGTGCACGCACAGGTCGACATCGGCTGCTTCGAGTGCGGCGGCGACGCGCTCACGGTCAATGTCAGGCGCCGTCTCAGCGATGCCGAGTTCAACGAAGGCAAAGCGATCCGCAAGTGCGTCGATCCGGTCGAGTGATTCCCCGACGGTGAGGCCGATCCGCATGTCCAAGTGGTCGTGAGGCCGGGGTATTTGTGCTTCGGTCAGCCGGTGGCACACAGGATGGCCTTATCCGGTTGCTCCGCGGGCGGTTAGGACGATGCCCGCGAGGACGATCCCGCCACCGACGATCGTCGCTAGCGCCGGCTGTTCGTCGAGGAGTACGGCTGCGAGGATAGCGGCACCAACCGGTTCGCCGAGCAGCGACACCGACACGAGGCTGGAGTTGAGGTGGCCAAGCGCCCAGTTGATGACGGTGTGACCGAGCAGGCCAGGACCGACAGCGAGTCCAACGAACAACAACCACTCCCGTGTTGGGTAGCCAAGCAGCGGAGCGCCATCAAGCAGCGCGATCACAAGAAGCCCAGCGGCCGCCACCGTATAGACCACAACGACGTATGGAATCAGCGGAACCCGCTGGCGAAGCGACCGACCCGCGAGGACGTACCCTGCCGCAGCAAGGGCACCGATGAGGGCAAGCGCGTTTCCGAGCGCAGGATTTGAACCGACACTCCCTCCCAGAAGATCACCCACCGAGATGACGACAACGCCACCGACGGCGAGAAGAATGCCGCCGATGATCGGCCGGGTGAGCCGCTCGCGTAAGAAGAGCCAGCTCCCAAGGGCGACAAACAGCGGCTGGGACTGCACGAGTGTCACACTTGCCGCGACACTCGTCCACGCGAGGCTCTCGAACCAGCTGGCAAAATGGATCGCCAGCGCGAGTCCCGCGAGAGCGGCGCCAATCGCATCACGACGATGAATCGCACCGAAGGCATCGCGGTAGCGCCAGACGGCGACGGCTGCCAGCGGGAGTGTGGTAAAGAGCACGCGGTAAAACGCCGCGACGGCCGCCGGAGCGGCACTCCAGCGCACGAGGATCGCGCCGGTGCTGATCGCTCCAATCGCGACAACGAGGCCAACGCGTGGCGAGCGAGCAGGTCCCGGCTCCACACTCGCGGTGGTCGGGCAGCAGACATACCGGTTGTGGTCGGTAATCACCAGCGCGCGCGAGCAGATTACCGCCAGCAAAGTGGCCGTCCCTGTCGTTGTCACGGGCACAGTTGGGCAGGCGACTGACCCGATCCCCGTCTCACATCGTGGTGAGCGGGTGGACACCCGGCGTGATCGGGGCGACCTCTTTGCAGCCTGGTAGAAAATATTACCGCAATATCGGGGCTTAATCGTACCTCTATCTACCCACCTGGTAAGTACATTAATAATGATCCAAGTGGGTGTCAACGGGTACGGGACGATCGGAAAGCGCGTGGCTGACGCCGTCGCCGAGATGCCAGACATGGCGCTGGTCGGCATCAGCAAGGCAAGTGCGAACCACACGGCGGATGCTGCCCTCAAACGCGGCTACGACATTTACGCGCCTGACGGGCGCGCCGAACAGTTCGAAGCAAAGGACATGGCGGTGGCCGGCAGCGTCGAGGACCTCGTTGTAAACAGCGATGTCGTCGTCGACACGCTACCCGAGGGCATGGGCATCGAGCACCGCCCGCTGTACGAGCGCCACGACACGCCGGCAATTTTCCAGGGCGGAGAACCGGCCGAGGTCGCCTCGGAAAGTTTCACCGCGCGGGCCAACTACGAGGACGCTCGCGGGGAAGAGTATGTCCGGATCGTCTCCTGTAACACGACCGGACTCAACCGGCTGTTCGCCCCGCTGCTTGAGGAGTTTGGCATCGACCGGACGGTCGTGACGCTGGTGCGGTGTCGCGGCGAACACGCCGTGATCTCCGCGGATCCGGTCAAGCCGCCATCACACCACGGGCCCGACGTGCTTGAGGTGCTTCCGGAAATCGAGAACATCCAGACAATGGGCATGAAGGTGCCGACGGTCCGACACCACATGCACTCGATTAACGTCGAGCTCGAGTCGGCCCCCTCAGAGGCGGCTGTTCGGGAGGTCCTTGAGAATGAGTCGCGGATCCACGTCGCCGACGGCGATCTTGAGATGAACTCCGGGTGGGATCTACAGGAGTTCGCGCTTGACCGCGGACGCGACCGTATGAACCTCTATGAGAATCAGGTCTTCGAGGACTCGATTGCCGTAGAGGACAACCAGCTCTATCTGTTCATGTCCATCCACCGCGAGAGTGACGTGATCCCAGAGAACATCGACGCGATTCGGGCGGTGACCGACACAGCAAGCCGCGATGAAAGCATGACGATGACGAACGAGACACTCGGTATCGGGGAGTACTGACGATGCAACAAGACGCCACACAAGCGCCAGAATCGGACGACGACGAGGTGCTCTGTACGGGCCTTGGCGCCAGTCCAGGCACCAACACCGGAATCGCGCGGGTACTCGATGGACATGGCGATGTCGACCGCGTTGATGAAGGCGATGTGATCGTGACCGAGATGACGATGCCGGAGATGGTCCCGGCGATGAAGCGGGCAGCGGGCATCGTGACCGACGAGGGCGGGATCACCTCCCACGCGGCGATCGTCTCGCGCGAACTGGGCGTGCCCGCGGTCGTCGGATCTGGCAACGCGACGAGCGCGATTGAGAACGGCGAGTACATCGCGGTTGATGGCGAACGGGGCCGCATTACGCCGGCGACGGAATCAGCCGAGACAACAACCGAGACTGAGACCACCACAACCCCCGAACGACCCTCAGCGCCGGCGACGACATCAACGGGCGTGAAGGTGAACGTCTCGATCCCGGAGGCGGCCGAACGCGCCGCCGCGACCGGTGCAGACGGTGTCGGCCTTCTGCGGTGTGAGCACATCATCCTCGGGATGCAAAAGACGCCCCGCAAGTACGTCAACGATCACGGCGAGGAGGCGTTTGTCGAGGCGATGGCCGAGGAGGTCATCAAGGTCGCCGATCCGTTTTACCCACGGCCGGTCCAGGCTCGGACACTCGATGCACCAACGGACGAGCTAGCCGAACTCGAAGGCGGCAGCGAGGAGCCCCACGAACACAACCCGATGCTTGGCTGGCGGGGGGTGCGGCGCTCACTCGATGAGCCCGAGTTGACGAAACTGGAGTTACGGGCGTTCAAGCGCGTCTACGAGCAGGGGTATGACAACCTGCGGGTGATGTTCCCGCTGCCGAACGATCCATCGGACGTCGCCGAAGCACGAGAGTTGATGCGGGAGGTCGGCATCAGCCCGGACGACCGAACCTGGGGAGCGATGATCGAGACCCCCGCGAGTGTCCGCCAGATCGACGCGATCATCGAGACAGGCATCGACTTCGTCGCACTCGGGACGAACGACCTCGTACAGTACATCCTCGCGGTGGATCGCAACAACGGACAGGTCGCCGACCGGTTCGACGAGCTCCACCCGAGTGTGCTTGATGCGGTCAGCGAGGTCATCGAGGCGTGTAACGAACACGGCGTCGAAACGACGATCACCGGTCAGGCGGGCTCAAAACCGGAGATGGCCCGGTTCCTCGTCCAGGAGGGCATCTCATCGGTCTCGGCGAACATCGACGCGGTCGACACCGTCCGCGAGGTGATCGACCGGGCCGAACGCGAGATGCTGCTTGAGTTCGCCAGAGAGCGACTGGCGTCCCGCTGAGCCCCCGCACCCCAACCGTTATTCGAACGCACCACCAGGCGTCACATCAATATTAATCATGACAATACTCGCAGCCATTGACGACACGATGGCCAGCGCACCGATCATCGAAACGGCCGAAGAACTCGCCACCGGTCTCAACCAGGAGTTACTGCTCTTGCACGTGATGCCGGAGGAAAACGACGAAGAGACGACACGTGAGGCCGTTGAGGAGGTGGTCGCCGCGTCGACGGAGGGGCTGGACCCGACGATCCGGATCGTCCCGGAGGCAGCCAAGCGGGATGTCCCGAGCGGCCGGATCGCGGCCAGCATCATGGCGGTCGCCGACGAGGTCGACCCATCATACCTGGTCATCGGCTCGCGCAAGCGGACGCCGGTCGGCAAGGTTCTTCTCGGGAGCGTCTCCCAGCCGGTGTTACTGGAAACCGACAGGCCGGTCGTGACGGTGCGCCAGGAGAGTTAACGACACGATCGGGCGACGATGGACCCGCATCGGCAATCCTGATACGGGGGGACACCCCCTTAATGTAATTTATGATAATGCAAATTCTGTGCCTTTCTTAGGTGTTATTTCATTATATTCGTTGGTACGCGTACGAGCATGTGCTGTAACGCGACGTTCAGTCAGACCGTGACGTTCCTCCACGATGTGATCACACGTTGGAGTCCGTCACGTCCAACGAGAGAGCACCCGATCGACCGATCGCTTCGGATGACGACCGACCGCCTGTTTGCGGGTGAGCACACGTGAGTACCGAAACCGAGTCCGGGACGGAGGCGGTCGCCGGGTTCGGCGGGGCGGAGTTGAGCCAGACAGACGATGGCCATCGGATTTCCGAACCACCGGAGTCGATTCGCGGGTTCTTCGAACACATGGGCCCGGCGTGGGTGTTCACCGCCTCCCAGATCGGTGGCG
>CAZFMU010000003.1:33041-34624 GCA_964520165.1 uncultured Salinarchaeum sp.
TTCTTCGAACACATGGGCCCGGCGTGGGTGTTCACCGCCTCCCAGATCGGTGGCGGTGAGGCGCTCAGCGTTCCCATCGGCGGGGCCTACCTCGGGATGGAGGCCATCTGGCTGATCCCGCTGATCACCTTCACCAAGATCTTCGGGCAGTACTATCTCGTCAGGTACGGCGTGATGAGCGGCGAGACGTTCCTCGGCACGCTCTATGAGCAACGTCCGTGGCTGCGGTGGATTTTCTATTACGTGTTCCTTGGCGGGATCGTGTACGCCATCGGCCTGTCGGGGCACCTCGGTGAGACCGCCGGCGCTGCCCAGGAGATGTTACCGCTTGGGGGGCTGGCCGGACTCGATGGAACGGCCTTCTGGATGATCGCTACGACGCTGCTTGGGATCAGCATCGTGTTACTCCGCTCGTATGAGATCGTCGAGAAACTCTCGACGGCCCTATTGTGGGTGTTTTTGATCATGATCGCGGCGGCGTCGCTTATGACCGCCGATCGCTGGATCGGTGACCTCGGCGCTGGGCTCACCCCGACGGTTCCTGGCTACGTTGACGGACTCGGCGTTGGCGGCTTTGCGTTCGTGATGACAATGTTCGGCTGGATCGGCGCCGGCTTTGGGCCGACGGTCTCCTATGTGTGGTTCGCGAAGGACAAGGTGATGGGCATGTTCGAGCCCAAGGCCCGCGGCTATGATATCACCAAGGAGGATCTCACCACCGAGGAGATCAGCCGCCTCAAGGGCTGGGGAGAGATCGTCTTCCTGCAGAACATCTTCGCGTCGCTTCTGTTGGGGACGTTCTCGTTTTTCATGTGGACGGCCGCCGCGGCAACGTTACACGAGCAGGGCATTCGGCCGGCCGGGTTTGATGTCGTCCCCGAGATGGCCGGAATCTTCACGCAGGTCTACGGCGAGTGGGCCGCGTGGATCTTCCTCATCACCGTGATGGCGGCGCTGTTCTCGACGCTGATCGGCCCGCTGTATGGGATGTCCCGGCTGTGGGAGGACGCCTTCGCGCTCCACGGCGTCTTCGAGCGCTTCGACATCACCCGGGCGAGTGTCTTCCGGGTCACGGTCGTGTTCTTCGCCGCGGTGCCGCTGGCGCTCAATCTCCTCATCGAGGCGCCACTGGTTTTGTTTGCCATCTCGGGTATTCTATTCGCACCGGCGATCGGGCTGATGTACCTGGCCGCCCTGTATATGTCCTACAAGGAGGTCGACCTTCCCGAGTTACACCCACAGCGGACGTGGGCCGTCGCGATCGCCATCTTCGCGGCGATTGCCCTGATTGCCTCCGGGCTATTCGAGGCGCTCTAAGCCCCAACACTGACATCGCCGCCTCACCGACACGCTGATACCACGATCCATGACAGACCCACGACAGCAGGTCTCACAGACAGGGATTCGCATCCTCTTCGCGTTCGTTGTCGTGTACGTCGCCGTCGGCGCGGCGCTGTACTTCCGGGCCGACCTGCCGGCGATCGCGTACGCGGGCTACGGACTCCTCGGCTGGGGGGGCGGCATGTACCTCTTCTACCGGCTCCACCGGTCGTTCATGGCCGACCTTGAGGCTGATCTTGAGT
>CAZFMU010000004.1:0-2605 GCA_964520165.1 uncultured Salinarchaeum sp.
TTCGAGTTCGTCGGCAACGTCAGCCAGCAGCGAGCCCTTGACCTCCTCGACTCGCGTTTCAATCTCCGCGACGACCGGCATGTCAAAGCGCTCGTGAATCTCCTTGAGACGCTCCCGTTCGGTCTCGACGCGGTCGCGCAGATACTGTGCCCCGCGTCCAGCCTCCTCCGGATCGGGTGACGGCGTCAGTCGATTAACGACGAGCCCACGGATTGGTAGATCGGCCCGTTCGAGGGTCTCGACCGTCCGTTGGGTCTCACGAATCGACAGTTCATCGGGGTTCAACACGAGGGTAAATGCCGCTGAGGAGCGGAGTGTCTCGCCAGCGAAGGCGAAGGTCTCCTTGCGCTCTTGCAGACGGGCGATGATCGGATCGCCCTCACGGACTCGGCGGGGCTCTTGCTCGCCGATCGCCGCCCGCTCGTAGTACTCGATGCTCTTCTCACGTTTGTCGAGCAGGTTGTCGATCCACTGCTGGAGTTGTTCGGGCAACGAGAGTAGCCGGAGGGTTCCGCCGGTCGGCGAGGTGTCGAAGATGACCCGGTCGTAGTCCTCAGCGTTGCGCATCACCTCGATGAACCGGTCGAACAGCGCCGCCTCGTAGGCGCCTGGACTCCGGTGGGCCATCTCGAGTTGCATGGTGATTTCGTTGACCATCGCCGGGCTGAGCTGCTCGCCGAGTTGGCGGCGCAGTTGCTGGCGGTGGCGATCAACCTCCTCGTCCGGATCGATCTCCATGCCATCAAGCCCATCGATCCCATCGATCGACTGGGGGGTATCACTCAGAGGCTGGTCGAATACATCAGCGGTACTGTGGGCGGGATCTGTCGAGACCAAGAGCGTCTTGAGCCCGGCATTCGCGCTCTTGAGGGCAAACGCCGAGGAAACGGTGGTCTTGCCAACACCGCCTTTGCCGCCGAAAAAGACGAATCGGGTCATCAGAAGTGATACTGGTGGCCCTTGCGCTCGATAAGCGACTCGCGATCCCACATCCGGCGCTGCCAGGCCTCATATTCGTCACCGACGTATGGGAGCAGCTCGGCGGTATAATACGAGACCGGGCTCGGAATCCCGAAGGCATCCGGGAAGCACGCGAGCATGAACGCGTCTTCGAGATCCTCGGCCTCCTGTTCGATATTCTCGTAGGCCGGGTGCGAGATCATCCCGTGATAGAGCCCGTGGTACCACTCCCGGAGCCGCTCTATGAACGCGTCGATTCGATTTGCTAACTCCATCCCCAGACAATATTAATGACGTTCGAACTAAAGCGTACCGACCCTTCCTACAGAAACTGTAGTCCCGTCAGCGCAAAGACCAGTAGCACGCCGATTGCAATGGCGTACAGGAACTTGCGAAACTGGACATACAGCGGCACCTCCCGCCGACGGGTGGGTGAAGCCACCCAGACAAACCGGTGGTAGGTGACGATAACACACGCGACAGCGAGGCCGACCGATGCGGCGACTGCCCGTGTTAGTGCCACGTCGAACCCGAGGAGGTACACCGGTCCCCACGCGATTGCCGCCGTTGCCGACAGTAGCGCAATCACGAGAAAGGGAACCGGATCGACGGGCGTTCCCTCGCGGTTGGTGAGTTTCATGCCCAAGTCGCCTCGCTTCTGGGTCACGGGCGCGGCGAGCAAAAGCACTCCGGCCCTTCCGGACCGACACGACCATTGGGCCGGACCTCTAGGAGGCATCTATGGCCGGGCCTTCCGAACCGGAGTCCGAGTTCAAACAGGGGATGGCTGACTCCCCCGAAGGACATCCGCTTGTGGTCTTTTTAATCAATGCCGTGCTCTCGACGGGGTTTGCGACCACCGTGATCTATCTTGCCGCGCTGGTTGGTGTGATTGAGTTCACGCTCCAGGCGGTTGGACTGCTCACGCTCGTTACGATGGCGGCGACGTACCTCCTTGTACAGGTGTGAATCCTAATTATCAGTTTCGTGGGGTTCAGATCCTTCATCCAGTGTAGACGGCGTTTGAACGCCGTCTCACGCTTACTTAGCCGATCACTGCTGAATGAAACTTCTGTGTTTTGACCGACTGTTATCTGGAAGTGCGCGAGAAGGCTCTGTCCTCAAGCCACCACCGAAGGCGGCGATCCGGACGGAGTGGCTCATGACTCCGGCCCGACCGTCAGGACCGGCACGGAACTCCCTCGCACCACCTTCTCAGCGACACTTCCGATGACAAGACGGTCGGCCCCCGAGCGACCGTGGGTGCCCATCACGATCAGTTCGATGTCGTTCGTCTCCGCGTAGGTGACGATCGCCTCGTCGGGTTCACCGTACTTGACCGTCTCGACGACATCGACATCCGCCTCAAGGCCGGCTTCGCTGACGATATCGAGGGCCGCCTCGGCCTCTGCTTCTTGTTGTTCGGTGTACTCGCTGTGTTCGCTGCTGGCAGCACTCATCCCGGCGGCGTAGCCGCCGAGTGGCACGGGTTCGACGACGTACATCGCGTACACGGTGGCGTCGTGGGCGGCCGCGAGGTCGATCCCCGTTGGAATGGCGTGTTCGGCGGGTTCGCTGCCGTCTGTCGGGATCAGGATCCGATCGAACATACCCGGATGTTCACCGGCGACGAGTATATACTTAC
>CAZFMU010000004.1:2705-31101 GCA_964520165.1 uncultured Salinarchaeum sp.
TCCGGATTACCCCACACAACGCCGGTGCGACCCCACAGTACTACGCCCGGCGGGCTGATATCCTCGCGACGAACGTCGAGCGGCTCCGGTCGGACGATCCGCTTGAGAACGTCGTCACCTGATTTTTCGCTTACGTTTAATAGTACTGCCGGCCCTCTTCGACGTATGGACGCGACATTTGACATCTACGAGGACGCGGCCGGCCGCCACCGCTGGCGACTCGTCGCCGCCAACAACGAAATCGTGGCCGACAGTGGCGAGGGCTATGCCTCACGAAGCAACGCGGTCCGGGCGATCAAACGCGTCATGCAGGTGGCCCCCGACGCCGATCGCCTCTCGTTTGGACGGACTCACTACGTGGTCTACCGTGATACGGACGAGCAGTTCCACTGGCGACTCGTTGCCGGTAACGGCCGGCTGCTGGCCACCAGCGACGAGGGATACGCCAGTAAGGCGAGCGCCCGGCGGGCCATCGACCGGGTTGGCAAATATGCCGACACCGAGGAGCGATACCGGCTTGTCGAGGTTGATGACGCACAACGGTGGCATCTCACTGCCCCAAACGGTCGGGTACTCGCCCGAAGCGCCTCCGAGTATGAAACCGACCGTGCGGCCGAGGCGGCCATCCGCCGGATGCGCAACCTTGGACCGACAGCCGACCGGCTCAGCCGGGAGCACTTCGACATCTATGAGGACGCCGCTGGTCAGTTCCGATGGCGGCTCGTCGCCGGTAACGGCCAGATCATTGCCGACGGCGGACAGGGCTATGCGAGCAAGGACGGCGCCCGCCAAGCCGTCGACCGGCTCAAGGCTGCTGCGACCGCATCCGTTGTTCTTGACGCCTCGCTCGGGCTCTCGATCCGCTCGGCCGACGGTCGTCAATTCGAGCCCATGATCCCCGCCGGAAGCGAACTTCCGATTGTCGCCGAACGGTCGGACTTCACGACTCACGAGGAGGACCAGCGCCGTCTTGATGTCAATGTTCTCCAAGGCGAATCAGCCGATCCGGAGGACAACGAACACCTACTGACGGTCTCGCTCACCGATCTGCCGGCCCGCCCGAAGGGCGAACCGCGCTTTCGGGTCCGGTACGCGCTGACGCCTGGTGGAACGCTCGCGGTGAGTCTCTTGGATCTCGAAACAAGCGCGCACGTTGAGGACAGCACGCGCGTTCCGCTTGCGGTCTCCCGGTAGCCCCTTCTAGAGCCCCTGAATCTCCGGTGGCGCCTGCTCGGGCACTGAGAGGACCCCGCCCTTATCAGCACTCGTCGCCATGGCAGCGTACCGCTTGAGGATGTCCGGCGCCTCAATCGTTGGCGGTGCCCACGTGGCGGCGCGTTCACGGAGCACATCGTCCTCAACGGCGAGTTCGAGTCGCCCGGCGTCGATATCAATTTCGATGGGATCGCCCTCTTCGACCAGCGCGATCGGCCCGCCAGCGGCCGCCTCCGGGCTGACGTGGCCGATGGCGGCTCCGCGAGTCGCCCCCGAGAAGCGGCCGTCGGTGATCAATGCGACGTTCTCGGAGAGTCGCGGTGACCCGCTGATTTTGGCCGTCGGCTCAAGCATTTCCGGCATCCCAGGCCCGCCCTGTGGCCCTTCGTACCGGATAACGATCACCGATCCCGGATCGATGTCACCCCCATCGATCGCCTCAAGCGCGGCAGCCTGCGACTCAAAGACACGCGCCTCGCCGGTAAACTGTCGCATCGACGGTGCGACGGCAGCGGCCTTGACGACCGCGCCGTTGGGCGCGAGATTCCCTCGGAGCACCGCCAGTCCGCCACCCTCGTGGACCGGATCAGACAGCGGCTGGATGACCTCGCCACGGGGCTTGGCGCCGGCGATCCGGTCGCCGATTGTCCCGCCATCAACCGTCGGCCGATCCAGGTGCAACAGATCCTGCAGCCGGTGCATCACTGCCGGCACGCCACCGTCATCCCGGAGGTGCTCCATCCGCCAGGGACCCGCCGGACTCATGTGTGCGAGATGTGGCGTCCGCTCGGCGAGTGTCTCGAAGTCCTCAAGTGAAAGATCGACGCCGGCTTCTTGCGCGATCGCCGGCACGTGTAACATGGTGTTTGTCGAGCCTCCAAGTGCGAGGTCGACCGTGACGGCGTTCTCGAAGGATTCGCGGGTCAAAAACGACGATGGGGCGCGTCCCTCGGCGACCAACTCAAGGACCTGTCGGCCGCTTTCGTAGGCGATCTCCTGCTTGCGGTCATCGAGTGCGCCGTGAGTTGCACACTCCCGAAGCGACAACCCGAGGGCCTCTGTCACGCAGGCCATCGTGTTCGCGGTGAACATCCCCGCACACGATCCAGCTCCGGGACAGGCATTGCACTCGAGTTGGTAGAGTTGGTCATCGTCGATCTCGCCCTCGCGATACTGGCTGACGCCCTCGAAGACCGACGCTAAATCAACCGCCTCGCCGTCAACTTCGCCGGCCGCCATGTGCCCGCCGGTAACGACAATCGCGGGGATATCGAGTCGTGCAACGGCCATCAACATTCCCGGCACGATCTTGTCACACGAGGCCAGCGCGACAATCCCATCGAACTTGTGCGCGGTCGCCATCAGCTCGACCGAGTCGGCGATGGTCTCTCGGGAGGGCAGACTCATGCGCATCCCGTCGTGGCCCATCGCGATGCCGTCGTCGACGGCGATGGTGTCGAACTCAAGGGGGGTCCCGCCGGCGTCACGCACCCCCTCTTTAACGACCTCCGCAAGGCCGTCGAGGTGGATGTGTCCCGGCACGATCTCGTTCCAGGAGTTGGCAATCCCAATCAGCGGCTGGTGCATCTCCGACTCCGAAAGCCCTGCCGCCCGGAACAGCGACCGGTGTGGCGCCCGATCGGCTCCTTCGGTGACCTCCGCGCTTCGGAGGTCGCTCGCGTCGATCTCCGACGATGCTGTCGAATCCATGACTGCTTGATTAATAATTTTGAACCGACGACAAACACCCTTCCGATCTCAGTCGCGCGTCTGCATGCACACACCGATCAGTCCGAGGGCGGCCACTCCCGTACAGATTCCGGCGACCCCGAAGGCACCCCGCACGCCGAGTGGACCGACGAGCGGCCAGATCGCCGCGCCGAGACTGTTGGCATTACTGCGCAGTCCTAACGTCTGCCTCTGTCGTATCCGGAGCTCTCCTTTGGTTGCTACTCGCTGATAACCCGGTTGATGCGCTCTTTGACGGCGGCGGTTTCCTCGGTCGTTGGATCGAGAGTGGCGATCGTATCAAAGAAGGTTGTCCGGTAGCTCGCCGGCCCCGCGTAATCGCCGGCCGCTGCCCGCTCGCCGGCCAACCCAAAGGCGGCGGTCGCCGCTAGGGCCGCCTCAAGCGGGTCATCAATCGCCGCCGCAAAAACTGCCGCCGTCGCCCCTAGTGTACACCCTGATCCAACAAACCGACCCATCATTGGATCGCCCACGTCAACCTCGTAGGCCTGCTCACCGTCCGCGACGATGTCGGTCGCCCCGGAGGCGATCACGATGGCGTCCGTCTCGCGGGCACACGCCATCGCCTGTTCGGCGATATCGCCGTACTCACCGACGGCCTCAACCCCGCGGACTGTTGCGTCCGTCCCGGCAATCGCGCCGACTTCGCCGTGGTTGCCCTTGAGGATCGTCACTTCAAGTTCAGTGAGGAGGCGATCGGCTAGCCGCGACCGGGTAGGGGTCGCCCCAGCCCCGACCGGATCAAGCACGACCGGCAGGTCGTGCTCGGCGGCGGCTCGTCCGGCCGTCAGCATCGTCGCTTCGCCGTCAGGCGAGACATCACCAGTGTTGAGCAGACAGCCGTCGGCCGTCGCGACCATATCGCCGACATCGCGGCGGTTTTCGGCCATCACCGGAAGTCCACCCCAGTACAGCATGACGTTGGCGACGTCATTGATAGTCACATTGTTCGTCACGGCGTTGATCAGTGGCGACGACGATTCGACGGCCGCACACGCGGCGGCGAGATCAAGATCCACACCCGGGTCACTCATCGCTTTCGCACCCCTTTCTCGATGGCCTGTTCAAGTGCGGCGGCGGCTGCCATCGGGTCGTCCGCGTTCGTAATCGCGGAGATGACGGCCAGGCCGTCGGCGCCGGCTGCGATGACCTCGGCAGCGTTGTCGACGGTCACACCGCCAATGCCAACGACCGGCAACGACGTCGCCTCGACGACCGCCGTGAGTCCATCGAGACCGATTCCGTGATTCTCCGGATCGACGTCATCCTTTGAGTCGGTCCGGTAGACCGCGCCGACACCAAGGTAGTCCGCACCGGCAGCCTCGGCCTCCTCGGCGGCAGTCGGTGTTGATACCGATCGTCCGACGATCGCATCGGGTCCAAGCATCTCGCGGGCAACCGCAACCGGAAGATCGTCATCACCCAAGTGCACGCCATCGGCATCAATCGCCTCGGCGATATCGATCCGATTGTTGACAATCAGTGGGACGTCCGCTGCGGCTGTCAGTTCGCGGACCTGCTGCCCGATCCGATACTGGGTACGTGCGCTCGTGTGTTTCTCGCGTAACTGGACGATATTCGTGCCCCCCTCAAGCGCGGCGGCGACGACCTCCGGCGTCGATCGACCTGCCGAGAGATCTGCCTGGGTAATCAGATAGACCGGTCGGTCCGGAAAGGCTCGCATATCGTCCGCTGTAGCGGGTGGGCGAATAAACCATTGTGGTTGGCCATCTTCGGATTCGGGAAGGCTTTTGTGCATGCTCACATGTACCACGCTCATGTACGACTCCATCCTTGTACCGACGGATGGTTCCGCGGCGATGGACTCGGTCATCGACCACGCCAACCAGCTCGCACAGGAGCAAGGGGCCTCGATCACGTTTCTGTACGTCGTCAATACGAGCAGTTTCGGCAGTCTCCCGATGGAAACCGGCTGGGAGACGCTCACCGAGGAGCTCCGTGCCGAGGGCGAGGATGCCCTTGAGCACGCCGTCGATCGTGTCGATGTTGAGGCTGACACGCTGCTTGAGGAGGGAACGCCATACGAGATCATCACGGCCGAGGCCGACGATTACGATGTCATCGTTATGGGGACCAGCGGCCGTGGCGGACTCGATCGGGTCGTCCTGGGGAGCGTTGCCGAACGTGTCGTCCGCCATTCTCCGGTTCCGGTGTTGACCGTCCGCATCGGTGGGCTCTCGGAGTGACACGTATCGATCGGAGGCCACTCCCAGTGAGCAGAGGTCAATGTGCGTTCACTCCTGATCGACAACGTACAGCCACTCAAGCCGGTTGATCCACCCGCTCGGGCGGTCGCTAATCGGTCGCGTGTCCGCCCCAGCGATCACGATCGTAGGCCCATCGCGTCGGAGCGCGATGTACAGGAGGTCGTCACGGAACGGGTATGCTCCTCCCGTCCATGTCTGACCGCCGATCCTCGGATCTGTGATCGCATCCGGCGTGCGCAACGTTCCGGCCTCGCGGAGGGTCGCGAGTGCGCGCTGTGCTGCCTCTGCACTCCGGTATTGCTGGACAAATGCGGTCGCTTCGGGCAACCGACGGAGCTCGTAGGTCCGAGGGCCAATCTCCGACTCGGGTCTGAACTCTCGGGCAGTGACTGTCACGGCGGCCACCCGGTCGGTCTCGACGGCGAGCGGGGTGAACATCGCCCGTGGTGACGCCCGCCCGATATCACCGTGGACATCGATCGGAGCCAGCGGCTGGCCCTGGATCTGTGGCTCGCCGACCGCCTGCCAGGCGTCACGCGCGTAGGCGAGATACGCCCGGCGATAACTGACGGCAAGTTCAGCCTCGAACAGAAGCCGGGGATCGGTCGCCTGGCCATCGTCAACGATGACGCCATCACTAGCAAGTAAAGCGGTGTCTGCCCCGCGGGTCGTCTCTTCGTAGGGGGCCCCGAGTCGCGAATACAGCGGATACCGTGAGACGAGCGTGCCCACCCGCCGGTCGAGGATCGGCGAGGAGTCCCGGTCGAGTGCTCGTCTCGTATAGCGGTCAAGTCGGGTAAGCCACTCCTGCGCTCGGTCTGCGTCGCCAACCTGAACCGCCCGTCTAATATACGGGACAAATGAGGACGGATCGACGAGGTCAACCACGTCCGGAAACCGCCAGAGGTGCTCTTGGACATACGTCTCGAGTGCCGTGGTCTGCTGGTCGAGTCGCTCGACGTGGTCGGTGGTGATCTGGTCGCTGAGCTGGGCGACCTCGATAGCCTGTTGTAACTCCCCGACGAAGTCGTCGTAGCTCTCCATGACCGGCTCGTATCGTGTCGCCGTCCAGCGCAGCTCCTCGACGATCGTCGTGGTGCGGGCCGTCAGATAGCCGCTGGTCGGTGCCGGTGGTGGCGGCGGCTCCGCCGGTTCGGTGGGCTCGGTCGGTTCGTCATCTGGGGACTGGCGGACATCGAAGAGGAAACACCCAGCAAGGCTGGTGATTCCGGCGGTGCTGGCGGCTCCTAGAAGTGCTCGCCGTGTCCGTCTGCGGGTCGTCCCGGCGTCCGGTTCATGATCCTCAGCCATGGGTGGAAATGGATAGAGCGCGTCGTTGCCCCGGTCCTGATCGGCTGCCCGACTGCCAATAGGTCACCTACTCACCCGCCGGTTTATATGTATGTTCACTCTCGCGACGAGTCCGCACCACGGAAGACGAAACCAATATTGGGCCGATCACACTATCGACGGCAGACGACGATGGTCAAGGTAAGTATCGTCGGGTGTGGACACCTCGGAAGCGCCCTGATCGAGGGACTCACGCGCGCCGGCGGCCATGAGATTGTGGCCTATGATCACACGCCAGAACCGTTCTCGACTCTCCCGCCGAGCGTGGAGACAACGACCGATCCAGCCGATGCAGCCACGGCCCCGATCGTAATCCTCGCGGTCAAGCCGGACGATATCGTCGATGCCGTCTCAACGCTCGCACTCGATGCGGATCAGACCCTTCTGAGCGCCGCCGCTGGCGTCCCCACGAAGACGATTGCGGCCCACACCGACGCAACCGTGATGCGGTTCATGCCGAATCTCGCCGCCGCGACGAACACCATGGCTGCGGCCGTTTCCGGGGAGGTTTCTGACGACGCCGTCGAAACACTCCTTGATGATCTCGGCGAATTTGTCGAAATCGACGAACAGCAGATGCACACCGCAACGGCACTGAACGGCAGCGGTCCGGCGTTTGTGTTCTACGTCATCCAGGCCCTCGCCGATGCCGGCGTCGACGCCGGACTGGAGCCGGCGGCCGCCCGGACGCTTGCCGCCCAAACCGTCAAGGGGGCGGCCGAAACTGTCCTCCACTCCGAGGAGTCGCTTGATGATCTGATCGATGCCGTCTGTTCGCCGAACGGCACGACAATCGAGGGGATGGACGTCCTCTGGGAGAGTGCTGTCGACGAGACGCTCGCCTCGGCACTCTTCGCCGCGGAGGAGCGATCGCGGGAACTCGCGGGTGATCACGCGTGATCAACGCCGTCACGTCCGATGCTGTCACTCGCGCGCGCGAGATGGCAGCGACCGCCGACCGGGTGGTCGTCAAGGCCGGTACGAACTCCCTGACCGACGAGGCGTCGAATCTTGATGACGACAAGCTTGACAAACTGGTCGACGACATTGTCAGTCTCCTTGAGCGCGACAAGGAGGTGCTGTTGGTCTCATCGGGAGCCATCGGCGCCGGCATGGGACGGATCAACTACCCCAACGAGACCGTCGAGGACGCTCAGGCCCTGTCGACTATCGGCCAGAGCCACCTCATGCGTCGGTATACCGAGAGCTTCGAGCGGTACGACCGGAAGGTCGCGCAGGTGCTGTTGACCGAACATGATCTTGAGAATCCGGAACGGTTCACGAACTTCCGGAATACCGTCGAGACGCTTTTTGAGTGGGATGTCGTCCCGATCGTCAACGAGAACGACGCTGTCGCGACCGAGGAGCTACGGATTGGCGACAACGACACGCTTTCGGCGTCGGTCACCATCGGTGTCGAGGCGGATCTCCAGGTCACCCTCACCGACGTAGGAGGGGTCTATACCGACAACCCAAAGGAGCACCCCGACGCCGAGCGCATTGAGGCGGTTGGCGACAACTACGACGCTGTCGAGGACCGCATCGACGAGACGGCCACCGGAAGCTTCGGTGGGATCCGCACCAAGGTCCGTGGGGCTCGGCGGGTGAGCGAACACGGCAGTCCGGCGATCATCGCCCGGTCGACCGAACCCGATGTCCTTGAGCAGATCGCCACGCGCGACCCGGTCGGCACGATCTTCGTCCCGATCAACGATACAGACTATGAGTGAACCATCGACCGACGCGAAAGTCACAGACGCACAGACCGCCGCGCTTAAGCTGGCCAATCAGCCGGACGAGACCCGGAGCGCGGCCCTTCACGATCTCGCGGACGCGATCGAGGCGCGTGCCACGGAAATCCTTGAGGCGAACCGCACCGATGTCGAGGCCGCCCAGCAGAAACTCGAGGCGGGCGAGTACACCCAGGCGTTCGTTGATCGGCTTGAACTCTCTGAGACCAAAATTGACGACATCGCGGCGATGGTCCGCAGCGTCGCCGATCAGGCGGACCCACTCGGGAAGACGCTTGAGGCGCGTCGGCTCGATACCGATCTGGAGTTGTACAAGCAGTCGGTGCCGATCGGGGTCATCGGCACGGTTTTCGAATCGCGTCCGGACGCGCTCGTGCAGATCGCCGCACTCAGTCTTAAGTCCGGTAACGCGGTCATCCTCAAGGGCGGCAGCGAGGCCAAACACTCGAATCGGACGCTCTTTGAGATCATTCGCGAGGCAACCGCTGGCGTCGCCGACGGCTGGGTGCAGCTCATCGAGGCCCGTGCGGCTGTTGATCGGATTCTCGAGCTGGACGACGCCATCGATCTGCTCATGCCTCGCGGGAGTTCTGAGTTTGTCCAGTACGTCCAGGACAACACGAGCATCCCTGTCCTCGGACACACCGAGGGTGTCTGTCACGTATTCGTTGATGCGGCGGCCGACCTCGACATGGCCGAGGATATTGCCTTTGACGCCAAGGTCCAGTACCCAGCCGTCTGCAACGCCATGGAGACGCTACTCGTGCACGCTGATGTTGCCGAGTCCTTCCTCCCTGCCGTCGTCGAGCGGTACCGGGCGGCCGATGTCGAGCTCCGCGGTGACACGCGCTCCCAATCGATCGTCGACATTGCGCCGGCGAGCGAAGACGACTGGTCAACGGAGTATGGTGATCTGATCCTCTCGATCAAGGTCGTCGACTCGCTGGTCGACGCGATCGACCACGTCAACACCTACGGGTCGAAGCACACCGAATCGATTGTGACGACCGATGCCGACCGAGCCGGCCGGTTCATGCAGGGGGTCGACTCGGCGAGTGTCTTCCATAACGCCTCGACGCGCTTCAGCGATGGCTACCGGTATGGTCTCGGGGCCGAGGTCGGTATCAGCACCGGCAAGACCCACGCCCGTGGCCCCGTCGGTCTTGAGGGGCTGACCACCTACCAGTATATGCTTGAGGGCGATGGCCAGATTGTCGCCACCTACAGCGGTGAGGACGCCCGGCCGTTCGCCCATGACCCGCTTGCAGCCGACTGGACGCCCGGCCGACTCTCGGATGAGTGATCCTCGGAGTCAAGATCAAGCGCTCCAAATACCCTTTCTGTGAGTCCTCACCCACTTGCACGACGGCAGATCGACGTCTACTGGCGGTGGTTTGCCGCCGGGCTCTTCTTGTTACTTCCAGTCGATCTCCTGACCACCTACGGGGCGGCAGCCCAGTATGGGCTCACGTATGAGATCAATCCCCTGATGCGGTGGCTGCTTCCGCAGGGGATCCTCGTGATCATTGTTGTCCACCTTGGGCTCGTGGTTGTATCGGCTGTCGGGTTCTGGGGCATCCTCGTTGCGATCGAACGAACGCCACCCCCGTTGCGCAGACCCCTGGTCTACGGACTTGAGGCGTGGCTGGCTCTGTTGATCGTCGCTGGGGTGCTCGTCGTTATGAACAACCTCGCCGTCATTGTCGTCGGCGAATCACTCCTTCTCACGTAGCGGTTGTTGTGACTACGATTGCGTTATTCAGTGCGGACGGCGTTAGAACGGCGGCTCACGGCTACTCAGTTGGTCATTCTGAACAACCCGTCTGTGTTTTCAACGACTGATACTGGGAGGTTCATCTGCGTCTGCGATCGCGTATCGAGTCCACTATCGGTCCGAACAACGCCGACATCGATCCACACAACGCGGTCTCCGCTTGCGAACCCGCCTACCGTCACCCGAACGGCTGATCCCAGTTTCGTTGGCGAGTGCAACAGCGAGAGATCGATATCAAACACCATCCGAGTACCGTCCCCCTGGATCTCCTGAGAGAACTCGCTGGGTAGATCCGACGAGTTGTTTGTGGCGATTTCCCCAACGTCCGTTGACTGCCCGGCGGCGACCGGTCCGCCAGCGCCGAGGGCGACCAGCCCCACGAGGATCGTCCCCCAGAACACGATGTGCATCGACTGGTATTCGTCCAGTTCAGTACAAAAGCGTTCGTCTGTGGTTGGCTGACTGTCCCGGAACGCCGGCAGTCTCTTCCGCCCTGATCATCTTGTCCTCCGGTGGCGGTCTACCGCTACCAGTAGGTCTAGCCGCGGTCCCGATCACTCATGTGCTTCCACTGATATCGCTCCGGTATCCATCAGATGACAGTCACCACAGACGGTCCATTCCGCGTCGTCGGTGCCCGAACCAGTGCCACTCCCGACCTTTCCGGCACCGAGGACTGTCTGCTTCGTGCAGCGGTTGCCTCCAACCTTGATCGGACGACGGGAGACCAGCTCCGGTTGTGGCCGGTCGATGCTCCCGAGAAGGCAGCGGCATACACCATCCAGCAGACCTTTGAGACGACCACGAGAGACCCTCCAGCAGACATTGTTCTTCCAAGCGCGGAATGTGACCGTCTCGCCGACGACCAGCCCTTCGAGGCGAGGCTCGCGGCGACCGTCCCTGATCCCGGACGATCATACGTTGATGCGTGGGAACACGACGGTATCTGTGAGACTGTCTGGGACGACGGCTCAGCTGACCTCCTCGTCTGTGCGCCACACGCCGGAGATATCGAGGCGAATACCGGCCGGATCGCCGCAACGATTCGGAAACGGCTTGGGGGTGACCGTGCCTCTGCGTGGTTCGTTCACGGCTTTGGTCCCGACGCCTTCGACCGGTATCACATCACGACCAACGACATGGCTCCGGCATCCTATCCCGGGCTGGCTCGACTCGCCGACCGATCATTTCGCCTGGTTGTTAGCGTACACGTTTGGGGTGGCGACGAAGTCCTGGTCGGAGGCCTCGCTCGCGATTCCCTCCGTGAACGGATCGCCCAGCGAATTCACGCGGCGGTTGAGGGCGACCGTCCGGTCGTTACCGACTACGAAACGGGCAAGTACATGGCAGCGACCCAGGACAATCTGGTCAACTGGCTGAGTGCCGACGGCACCACCGGTGTCCAACTCGAGTGTCCGCCGTACGTCGTCAACCGGTACCGTCGACCGGTCGCACGAGCGGTCGCTGACGTGTGTGCCGACGTCCTCCATTGATCAGCTACCGTAGCCACGCCCTGTTCGACATGGGACAACGCCTTGGGTAGCTTCTGTGCCGGTGTATTCGTCATGATCAAAGCAAATATAACGAATGATTAGAGAGAACCTGGTACATGGAAAAACCACTGTTGGTGACGGACTTTCTCGACCGTGCGCGGAAGTACTATGGTGATATGGAGGCCATCGTCGCGACGACCGACGAATCCTTTACGTACGACGAATTCGGTGACCGCGTCGACCGACTCTCGACGGTGCTTCAAGAGCACGGCATCGAGAAGGGCGATCGGGTTGCTGTGCTTGATCCGAACACCCACTATCATCTTGAGACAGCCTACGCGACGATGCAACTCGGTGGCGTTCACACGCCGCTGAACTACCGGCTCACCCCTGATGACTTCGAGTATATTCTCAACGACGCAGGCGTTGACGCCATCTATGCCGACTACGAATATGCGCGCAAGGTCGAGGCGGTCCGAGACGAAATTCCGACGGAGTTGTTCATCACCAACGACGCCGACGCTGTCGACGGCGATTGGCTTGACTTCGAGGCGGTAATCGCTGATGTCACCCCGGATGTCCAGCGGCCGCCGATGGATGAGGACGACGTCATTACGATCAATTACACGTCGGGGACGACCGGCGACCCGAAGGGCGTGATGCGAACCCACCGGACGGAGACGTTACACGCGTATCTGGTCACGATCCACCACGAGATCCAGGAGGACGACCGGTATCTCTGGACGCTCCCAATGTTCCACGTCAACGGCTGGGGACACATCTACGCAATCACGGGCATGGGGGCGACCCACGTCTGTACCCGTGGCGTCGACATCGAGTGGGTTGTTGATCGCATCCGTAACGAGGACATCTCCTTTTTGTGTGCCGCTCCGACGGTCCTCAACCAACTCATCGACTACTACGAGGACAACGGACAGCCGGCGATGCAGGGTGATGCCGACGTGCGGGTCACCACAGCCGGGAGTGCCCCACCGGAAGCAACCGTTCGAACGGTTGAGGAGGACTTTGGCTGGCATCTCAAGCACCTCTACGGCGCGACCGAGACCGGGCCGCTCATCACGCTCTCGGACCCCAAACGCCACGGCGAACCCGGCGAGCGGATCAGCCTCAAGAAGCGTCAGGGACTCGGCGTGCTCGGCACGGATGTCCGTGTTGTTGATGAGGACGGTAACGATGTTCCCTGGGATGACGCAACGATCGGTGAGGTGGTCGTCCGCGGCAACCAGGTCATGGACGGCTACTGGAACAAGCCCGAGGCGACCGAGGAAGCGTTCAACGACCGTGTGGAGGGCTACTACCACATGGGCGATCTCGCGACCGTCGATGAGGACGGATTCATCGCGCTCAAGGACCGCAAGAAGGACATCATCATCTCCGGCGGTGAGAACATCTCCTCGATCGAACTTGAGGACGTGCTCTTCGATCACGACGCCGTCGCCGACGTGGCCGTGATCCCGGCGCCGAGCGAGGAGTGGGGCGAGACGCCGAAGGCGTTTGTCGTTCCCGCTGAGGGTGATGCCGACGATCCGGCTGTCGCGAAGGAGGAGCTGATCGGCTTCCTCCGCGAGCGCGTCGCCGACTTCAAGGCCGTCCGGCGGATGGAGTTCGTCGACGAACTGCCAACGACGGCAACCGGAAAGATCCAGAAGTATGAACTCCGCGAGCGCGAGTGGGACGACGAAGATGGTATGATCGGTCAGGGCTGAGTTCGCACGCGGGACCAGACGGCCCAGCAGAGCGCCACGATCGCGCCGAGGGCCCCGAATCCAGGCGTTTCGGCGGTCTGTTGCACTGACCGGTTACTCGCATGAACGGCATCGAGTGCGTCCGCCGAAGGGGCCTTGACGATCGTCACCGTTGTGTTGGTCTGGGTGACGCGTACACTTCCTGTATATCCGGTTGTTCCGTCGAACCGGAAGACGGGTTCGTCGACCGGTGTTGCGCCGTAGAACTCGAGTACCGCCGCGTACTCGTTTGCGTATTCCTCGGCCGCCTCCGCGTCAGCCCACCGACTTTTCCAGACGGCGGCCGTCTGATTTGTCGCCGTTGTGTACACGCGTAGCCGGTCACCCCGCCACGCGTCGACTATCGGATGGCTGTAGGCGTACGGCGGGATGCCGACTTCGGTTGTCTTATTGTCGAACTGTGGGGTCATCAGCGAAGCGGCGACGCCGACCGGTCCAAGGACACCGTGGTCCGGTCGATCAGGAACCCGTAGTGGCTGCCACTGCGCGGTCGATCGATCGGCGATCGGTGGGGACTGTGGCTCGAATGTCGGGTAGGCCTCCGGGTGAATGACGTGCCGGGCGGTTGTCGGCGGGTGCTCGTAGGCGGCCGACAGCTGGTCGTGATTTTCGAGCGTGCGAACAAACTCCGGGCCGTCAAGATACGGCTCAAGCGTAATCGCGAACAGACCACGGTTGGTGACTGTCGTCCTGTCCGATGGCGCCGAGGCGACACAGTCCCAGGTACCGGCACACCGATGCTCGTAGGCGTTCTCGGTGAGCATCGCCTCGCCCTCAATGAGTCCACGCTGGGCCGTTCCGGCGTCCATCTGGACGGCATCGTAGCGCGCGAGGTTGTAGCGCTGGTCCTGATAGTAGTGGACGAGTTCGTGGGCGAGTGTGGCTCCCGCAATCGGGACCGTGGTTGCGTTATCCTCCACGATCACGATCCTGTCGGCCTGGATGTCGTAGTATCCCTGGACGGCCGTTCCCTGGTTTGCCGTCCGTTGTTCGACCGAGTCGCTGGTCGATGGGACAAGCATCAGCGTCTCAAGCTTGGCGTTGTCAAAGCGGCGTTCTGCCGGAGATACGTCCGCGTACAGCGACGTGAGGTCGGCGTCAAGGGCCGTCCGATTCACCGTTCGAACTGGTGGTGGATCCTCAATGTTCACACATCGGATCACCTCGACACGCGCGGCTGTCCGTGCGATGAGCGCTCGCATCTCTTCGTCGGTCGTCGGGCCGGAGTCGAGCCCAGCAATCGGCTCGGTGTACCAGTAGCCATCGACAAACCCGATCGTCGCGTCGGGATCAGATGGATCCGCGAAATCGGCCGGCGGATCGACACCGCAGGATTCCTGGGCCGCCACCGACCCGGTGAGACCGACAATGGCAGCCCCGACGAGGAGGATGGCCGTCAGCGTGCGTCGGTGTCGCATCGACCCGCATGTGTGTGCCGAGACATAAAACCTGCTTCGACAGGCCAAAACGACTTGCGTCCGCGGCGGTAACGAGACCCATGGAGCTCGATCCGACACGCACCGCCGTGGTCGTTGTCGACATGCAAAACGCCTTCTGTCACCCCGATGGAAGCCTGTATGCCCCCGACAGTGAGGCGGCGATCGAGCCCGTCAGCACGCTGGTCGATCGGGCGCATGACGCTGGTGCATCCGTCGTGTACACCCGTGACGTGCATCCACCCGAGCAGTTCGACGATGCGCACTACTACGACGAGTTCGAGCGGTGGGGCGAGCACGTCCTCGAAGGGTCTTGGGATGCCGAACTCGTTGATGCCCTTGACCCACAACCGACCGACCACGTCGTCGAGAAGCACACCTACGATGCCTTCCAGCAGACCGAACTCGATGGGTACCTCTCTGCCCGCGGCATCGACGACCTCCTGTTCTGTGGCACGCTCGCGAACGTCTGCGTGCTTCACTCTGCGGGATCGGCGGGCCTGCGCGATTACCGTCCGATCATCGTCGAGGACGCACTCGGCTATCTTGAGGCCGATCACAGGGATTACGCCGTTGAGCACGCCGACTGGCTCTTCGGCGAGACGACGACGCTTGAGGCGATCGACCTCTCGGTGTGACCGCTGCGTGGGAGTCGCTCACAGGACGATAATGAAAAACAATTATATACTCGGACCAATAATGGACGTGTATGTCGACACAGCAGTCGGCGCCCAGTCAGACAGGCATCGCCCATCGGTGTGAGTGCGGAGAGACCTTCGAGTCCACGGAGGCACTTCTCGCACACGTCCGCGACGTACACCGATTCTCGCCGCTCTAGGCGGCGACTGCTGCCCTGCAGAGGCATTGACCACGTTCTTCCGGCGATCCGAGTAATCGGCTAGTGTTGGCTACCGGTCGGACTCCTCAAGCAGCCAGCCAAAGCGCTTCTCCCAGTGCTCCTCGCTGGCGGGCTTTTTCGTCTTGCCGTGTGTCTTCTGGTCTTTGAGCCGCCGTTCCATCTTGTCGCGGGCCTCGTTGAGGGCCGGCCGCGCTCCGAAGCCCTCGCCGGAGGCAATGAACAGCCCCTGGTCGGTGTACAGTCGGATCCGCGCGAGGATCAGCGGCGTCCCGCGGCGCTTCTCGTCGTGTTTGTGCAGGTGAATCTTCGCGTCCAGCACGTTCATGTCCTGGTCGCGCTGGTCGAAGCGATCGATCAGATCGACAACCCAATCGTAATCGACATCGCGGAGATACTCCGTTCCGTAGACCTCAACCGGGCGGTTGCCGCCGGCCTCCCACGTCAGCGAGTCGAGGATGTCTGTCCGCGTAACAATGCCGGCCGGACTGCCGTCATCGCCGTGTACGACCAACGAGGCCGACTCGGTCTCAAGCATCTGGTCGGCAGCCACGTCGAGGGTCTTCTCGGGCGTGATGGTGCGCACCGGCGAGACCATGATGTCGCGCACCGGTAGATCAAGCATCCGGTCGAGTTCGCCTTCGCGAGCACCGAAGCCGCCCTGGCGGGACCGACCGGAACTGTTCGAGATTTCGCCGCCGTGGGGATCCGTGCCGCCTGGATCGCCGCCCTTCGACTGGCTCGTGGGGCGGACCGTGACGTCGGTGACGTCATAGAGGCTGAGAATGCCGATTACGCTGTCGTCCTCGACGACCGGCAGGTGGGTGATCCGGTTTTCACGAAGCAGATTCAGCGCCTTCCCAAAGCCCGTCTCTGGTGTGACTGAGACGAGGTTGTCGCTGTAGACATCATCGACGGTGGCCGCATCAAGGTACGGCTGGACGGCCTCAAGAATGCCATCGGAGGTGACGACGCCGGTGAGCGACCCGCCCTCGAACACCGGGAGAAAGTGCGTGTCGCTATCGATCATCAACCCCGCCACCTTCCGGATGTCCTCGTCGGGAGTCAGCCGCGGGACGTTCCGCACAATCGATGCCAGTTTCTGATCCGGCTGGAGGTGCGACGTGGCGAGCTGGCGACGGGTTACCACGCCAGCGAATCCGTCGTCCTCGTCAACGACCGCGACCCCGCGGACGGAAGGGTCCTCAAAGACGCCGACAAGCTTCGAGACCGTCGTCTCCGGCGAAAGCGATTCGTACTCCGGCGAGACCACGTCGGAGATATCCATACGTGAACCACCACTCTCTATGGTTTAATCATTGTCGTCCGCTCGTTCGGACCCCTCGCTAGTGAGATACTCCCCGGAGACCGAAACAGATAGGCCGGTCCCGTGTTCAAGTAGCTGAGTGAAGCATGTCTCTCACCCGAGTGTTCTCGCTGCTCAACACGCTGTTTGTGTATGGTCTCGCGCTTGTCGGCCTCGCAACGGTCCTCTTTGTGGTCGTCGCCTACGGCTGGGATGGCGAACCGCCTGAGATCAGCCTCACCGCCGAGGAGTGATTGTCCCGACCACGGACGCCTTCATCGTCTTCGATTGACGACCGCTCGTGTTCTCTGCGCTCACGTCTGGTTGACTCGTTAGTATTATTAGGTTGCATATGTGTCGTTTGCTGTAGCAATCATGCCACGTGGAAGCCAGGGGGGAGCTTCCCGCTATCCGATCGCCCTCGAAGGGTTACTCACGGCGGCCGTGGTGTGCGACCGCGATGGACAGATCCTGCGGACCAACCGTCGTGCCGCTGACGTGCTCGGGTGCTCCCCGGACCGCCTCGAAACGCTGTCGATCGCCGACCTGTGTGCTGACGCCGACCAATGGCCTCCGGAGGTCAACCCGAAGGCCGACGGTGGTGGTATCGTGACCCAACAACGGATCGACCGTGCGGATGGTCCGCCGGTCCCTGCGGAACTCGGCGTCACACCGATCACCGTCGAGGGCGAGACCCGGTATCTCACGCAGGTCCAGCCACTCAGAGATCCGATACACCGGCGAGTTGATCAGTGTGCGACGGTGCTCGACGAACTCGAGTACGCCGTCTATGCGACGGATCCTGACTGGACCATCGAGTATGCGAATGCCACCTTCGAGGATCTCTTTGGGTATGCGCCCGCAGAGGCTGTCGGCGAAGATGTCGCCGATCTGCTCGCATCGGGTGCCCACGACCAGGCCTATTACGATGACATCCGAGCCACGATCGAGACCGGTCATCGGTGGGACGGCGAGATCATCAACAAGGATGTGAACGGCGAGCACGTACGCGTCTATCTGAGTATCTTCCCGGTCGAAACGGACGGCGAGTGGACGTTCGTCGCGCTGGCCGAACCGGCGACCGAAGCGGATGCTGTCCAGCGGCTCCGCACCCAGCGGGACACACTCCAGATGCTCAACCGCATCCTCCGCCACGATGTACGCAATGACCTCCAGATCATCCGGGCGGCGGCCGACCAACTTGCGGATGGAACGTATCTTGAGTATATCCAGACCAGCGTCGACAGTGCGATCAACACCACCGAGACAGCCAGAGCGGCCGCCCGGGCAACCCTCGAACGGAACGTCTCGCTTGAACCGATGGCTCTCCATGATCCGATCGTCTCGGAGGCCGAGGCGGCCGCCAATGCCTTCGCGGACGCCACCGTCACCGTTGACGTGCCACAGGACGTGATGATCCGGGCTGATGAGATGCTCCCGTCGCTGTTCCAGAATCTGTTGATGAACGCGCTTGAGCACAACGACGCCGAGACGCCACGGGTCGTGGTGACGATGACACTCGATGCCGAAAGCATCACAGTCCGTATCACGGACAACGGCCCTGGCATGCCGACAACCGTTCGCGACACGATCGTTGCAGGAACTCCCGACCCGATGATGGACGACGACATCGGCCTTGGGCTGTACCTGGTCCGGGCACTGGTCGATCGGTACGACGGAACAATTGCCATCCGCGAGGCCGACCCGCGTGGCACTATCGTTGCGCTGACGTTCCCGCGAGCTGATGGGACATAACGAGGTCCGTCTATCGTTTGCCCGCGGGGTGTGAAACCGACACAACCTTCAATATAGCAAATTGACCTGTTTGTGGAGACATGAGACAGCAGGACGATGTGGGGGCGACCGTCCACCTCGACATCGACGCACTGGATGCCGTGACGATCCTCCACGACGCTGACGGAGAAATCGCGGCGGTCAACCAGGAGGCGGTTGACCAACTCGGGTATCCGCGGGCTCACCTCCGGGCGATGACGGTTGATGAACTTCTCGTTGAGACGGGGGACTGGCCCCCGGAAGCGAGTGCTCACAACGACGCACGGGGGCAGTCGATCCGTCACCACGACGGAACCATCCTCGATGGAACGGTCACGCTCCGACCGCTTGAGGCCCCTGAGCCGTACCTGCTGCAGTTCCGATTCGAGGATATCTCGGATCCAGCGCGGTCACCACGTCGTGTCGCCCAGTATCAGACCATTCTCGACGAACTTGAGTACGCCGTCTACGCGACGGACGCGGACTGGCAGATCGAGTACGTTAACCCGGCGTTTGAAGACCTCTTCGGCTACAGCGCCACCGAGGCTATCGGCCAAGACGTTGAGGCGCTGTTGGCCTCTGGGGAGCATGAGGATAGCTTCTATGCGGATCTCCGATCGACCATCGAGGCCGGCCACCGGTGGGACGGCGAGGTCATCAATGAAACGGGAGCCGGTGACACCACGCGGGTTCACGTCACGATTCTTCCGGTTGAGGTTGCGGACACCCGGTCGTTCATCGCCCTCGCCGAGGATGTGACTGGCGCACATTCGACCCAGCGGCTCCAGCAGGAACGTCGGACACTCCAGATGCTCAATCAGGCGATGCAACACGACATCGAAACCGATCTCGAACGCGTCCAGGAGGCGATCGACCACCTCCGCAATCGTGGCCTTGTCGCCGACACCGAGCAGTTCACACAACTGACCACGGCCGCTAGTGACGTTCTTCGGACCGTCGATCAGGCCCGTAGCACGATGCGGGCGGTAATCGAACGCGAGAGTCCGCTCCGGCCGTTGCGTGTTGCTCCGACCATTCGACAGGCTGCAACAAGCGTTGAATCGGGCTTTCGCGAAGCCCGGATCGTTCTTGATCGACCGCTCGCCGATGTCCAGGTGATGGCCGACGAACTGTTGCGCTCGCTGTTCCGGAACGTCATGGTCAACGGCATCGAACACAACGACGCCGTTACGCCACAGCTACGGGTGTCGACCCGTCACACCGAGGGGACCGTAACCGTTCGAATCACGGACAACGGTCCGGGTATCCCGACGGATGTCCGGCGAACGGTTACTCGCGGTGAGGTTGATCCAACCGACGAGGCGGTTGGGCTCGGATTATATCTCATTCGCACACTCATCGACCGGTACAACGGTGCAATCACACTACATGATGCCGAGCCACGTGGCAGTGTGGTTGAGCTGACGTTCCCGACTGTCGCGACTGCTTGATCACACCATCGCAAGCGGCACCATCACGAGGACGCCGGCGGCGAGTCCGCCGACGAGTTCGGTCCGGCCGTGATGGGCCAGGTTATGACCGGTTTCCAGCGCCTCGGGGATGAACTCGGTGACGACGAGATAGATCATCGCGCCGGCGGCAAAGCCAAAGCCGAAGGGCAAGAACGCCTCCGCCCAGGTGACGAACACGAAGGCGATGCCGGCACCGATGGGCTGGGGAAGACTTGAGAAGACGGCGGCACCGACCATCCGCCACTTTGAGAGGCCCATTGCCCGCATGGGAATGGCGATGGCGGTCCCCTCGGGAACGTTGTGAATCGAGATGGCGATGGTCATGAACACAGCGAGCAACGGCACCGACAGTCCCAGAATCGGAATACCGCCTTCAAGCCCGAGTTCCGCGAAGGAGACGCCGACAGCGACGCCCTCGGGAAAGCTATGGACGGTGAGAATGCCGAGAATCAACACGAGCGTCTTAAGATCGCCGCTGGCGACGGCCTCCGCCTCAAGGGCGTGTTCGTCCGCACCCTCGTCACGGCCGACGTCGATCGCGTCGAGGAGCCGATCGGAGATCTCGACGAGGACCACTCCCGCGAGTACGCCGGCAAGTAACAGCACCGGGAGTCCGTCGCTGGCGTAGGCCAGTCCCTCGTTGATCAGCCCGAACAGCGACGCCGCGATCATGATCCCCGAGGCGATCCCCCAGAGGGCGACGTTCCAGCGGTCGCTGAACTCATCAACGAAAAAGAAGGGCAGCGCCCCGACCCCGGTTGCGAGGGCGGTGAGCAGTCCCGCGATGACGACCAGCAGGAGGTGCTCTACGATCATCACCTCCGACTTGTGGTTCCGCCGGTTAAAACGTTTGCAATTGAGAAAAGAATAGTTTGGGTCGACCAAAAATTTTCTTTTAACACGGAGCAAATTTTGGCATACCTAAAAGTTTGTGTCTCCCATCGTTTCGAGTGGAGGTTGAATTACTGATGGGTATCAAGTGGTATATGTGGCTACATTCGGAGAGCTTCGCTGTCAGGCGTGATCTAGCGATACTATTGAAATGCGTGTGTGTCGGTCCGCCCTTTCTGGACGGTGGGGATTGATGCGTGTCACGTGTTCACCGGTCAGCACCGAGCTGCTCCGTCGCTCTCCTAGCCCGCGCTCAACATCTCGTCTCCCCCCGGCGCCCGGTCTTGCTCTCCGACTCCGGTCCTAACAGATCACCATGGCAGCAGTTAACGATTACCTTGCCCCGACCTTATCATTCTGAAGCAATTAGTAAATACACATGAGCGCAACCGACGACCGTTGGGAGGCTATTCAGGATCGGTGCGCATCGCTTGAGGCCGGCACCGAACTCATCACGCCGCTCGCTGAGCGACCCTTTCGGATCAGCGAGGTGGCCGAGGACCGTCTGCACATCCGCTTTGATGACAGCCATGAGACCCGCACGCTCTGGCCGGGACAGTTCGACATGCTCGCCGACCGCCTCGCGGAGACGCCAATCGCCGTTGAGGGGCTCCAGCCAGGTGTCGAACCCTACGTCACGATTCTCACGCTGCTCGCCGACTACGTCGTTGAGGACGACACCATCGTCTACACGCCTGAGGACGGTGGCGGCAGTCCGTATCTCCGATCGCCAGCGGAGGCCCGCACCCGCCCTGAGCGACTTCACGACGACGCCGTCCTGCTCGCCGATCTTATTGATCGGGACGCCCTTGCCGATCCGGAGACCCTTGAGACTGAGACGCTGACCGATCTGTATGTCCTTCTCTCAGATGTCCAGCACGAGGCCGACCAACTCCGACAGACTGCTCGGGACGCGCTGCTCGGCCGACTCGGGCCCGATCAGGAACTCCACGGCCGCTTTGGCACCATCCGACGTACCGTCCGGGATCGTCGCCGGCTCAAGGATACCGAGACGGTCCTTGAGGCCCTTGAAGCGGAGGACATTCCCCACGAGTGGGTCATCGGCGTCGACCGGGACAAACTCGACATCGTCCTCGCAGTCACCGATCTGGAGGAGTCTGCCGTCTACGACCACGACGAACTGGTGTACGTGCAAAAGACCACCGTCGAAGAGGAAGAGAAGTACACCCGCCTGCAGGGCCTTGACCGACGGGTCGCCGAACTTGAAGGGGCCGTCGGCGACCGTCTTCGTGAGGACCTCCAAGAGATTGAACGCCGGCTTGAGGAAAGCCTCTCCTGAGCGGCGGGAAGACTCAAGCCGCTGTCCACAAACTGTCGGTATGCCGCTCCAGCGAGCCAACGGTGTCGATCTGTATTACGAACGCACCGGAACGGGCCGACCGATCGTCTTTCTTCATGGCGTTCTGATGGGGGCCCGGTTCTTCGAGCGCCAGCAGGACGATCTCGCGGACGCCTACGATCCGATCGTACTGGACTTCCGTGGTCACGGCCGGTCGGCTCAGCCCCAGACCGGCCACACGCTGCCCACCTACGCAGACGATCTTGAGGCCTTCCTTGCGGCGCAGGGGCTTTCGGAGGTCGTGTTGGTCGGGTGGTCGATGGGTGCACTCGTCGGCTGGGAGTACGTTGATCGCCACGGTACCGATCGTCTCGACGGCTTCGTTGTCGTTGATCAACAGCCGGCTGATCTTGAACGCCCGGACTACGATCATGGCGTGTTCGATCTGGCAGAGCTTACCGACGTGCTTGAACTCGCCCAGACCGATCACCACCAGCTTGCGGAGATCTTCCTTGAGGATATGTTCCACACGGCGCTCTCGGCCGATCGGCGTCGGCGGCTGTTTGACGAAATCGCGCAGGTCCCTCCGCTGATCAAGACCGCCATTCTCTTCGATCAGTCCATCCGGGACTACCGCGAGGTGCTGTCCGCCGTTGACGTGCCGACACTCGTCGTAACCGGTCGTGACGATGCGCTGGTTGATCCTGACGGAGTCGCCGTTGTCGCCGAGAAGACCCCTGAGGCCCGCCTTGAGTACTTCGAGGCCAGCAGCCACTGTCCGTTTATTGAGGAGCCCGAGCGGTTCGCGGATGTCCTCCGGTCCTTCGTCGAGGAACTCTGAGTATCCTATACTCCGGCGACCTCCCGGTAGGCAACGCCGAACATCCGGAAGACGACAACTTGTCCATAAAACTGTACGAACGGAATGAGTAGCGCGCCAATGATCGTGATCAGGAGGATGAACGTGAGGACCCAGAGGATCACCGCCACTACAATGGGCAGCAACACCGCGAGGAGGTACTCCGTGGTGAACGCCACGTCGATGATCGCGCGGATATCGAAGGCTGCCTCAAGTGCTCCGGCGCTGGCATAGTTGGCGATGGCCGCCGGAATGAGGTAGTACACGACGAGCACCACCGGAATCGCTAGCAGGCCCGTGACCGCGCTGACCGCTCCAAGAATGCCACCAGCGTCACCACCGACACTCGCCCCGACGGCGAGCGTTGAGGTAACAAACGTATACAACACGAGTGGCACAAACGCGTATACCACTGCGATTACTGTTACGCCGATTCCTTTGATTGCCAACTCGCCCCACTGGTTGAACTCCGGCGGCGTGTCGTCCCCAGCGGTGACCGTCTGGGCGATCACCCGGTAGAGGTAGCCGTTGATGAATATCACCGGAATCAATAGTACCGACAAAAATGACAGTGCACCGCCGATGATCAGCCGTCCGACCCACTCCCCACGAAACGGATAGCTCAGACCGTCCTCAAGCATCGTGACGACCGTTTGGATGCCTCACATTAATCGGTTGGGATGGTATCAGGACTCGGACAGCATCCGCCCGGGACAGCGGAGCGGTTTAAGTACTCCCGACGTATAGGGACGCTGATGGACGACCGCGGTCAGAGCGTGCTGCTCGGGGCGGTGTTGCTGTTTGGCATTCTTATCATCGCGTTTGCGGGCTATCAGGCCTATCAGATCCCGGATCAAAATGCCCAGACGGAGTTTCGACACTTCGAGGCGGTCAAGGACGACATGGTTGATCTTCGGGCGGCCGTTCTCGACGCCGCCGAGGAGACAGTAACGCTCGCCAACGGGCAGACGGCACGGGATCACTTTGCGACAATCACGCTTGGAACCCAGTACCGTGAACGCATCTTCGGCATCAATCCACCACCGGCGACGGGGCAACTCAACGCCTCACCCCCTTACACCATTGGACTGCTTGACGCCAACGGAGGCGACGTTGTCGATCCACTGCCGACCCGGTTTGTCACCTACCGGCCGACCTACAATCAGTTGCCCTCGGATACGATCCGGCTTGAGCACTCGCTGTTGTATCTCGAACCAGGTGATAACGGCGACCGGCCGGTCTTTTTGACCGAGCGCCCTGGCGCCTATCTGGTTGATGACGGCACGTTCCGGGTCGTCCAGCTCCGAGCGGACCCGGACTTCACCGTTCGGGGCACCCAGCGGGCAACCATCCAGGTCCGAGCAGCGAGCCAGGTCACAGAGCAGGACCTCGGCGGCGTTGAGACCGTCGTGTTGCCGACGAACCTCGGCTGTGACGGGTGGGGCACGGTCGCCGAAACCTATCAAGCGGCAGTGAGTTGTAATGGCAGCGGTAATACGGCCTTTGTCCACCGGAACGAAAACCTGCAAGCCAACCCAGGCGACGACGCGACGATCAACGAGGTCGCTATTGACCTCGACGCACTCGCCGTCGACGATGTCCGGGTGTCGAGCGTCGGACTCGGTCGCAATGGTGGCCAATCACAGGTGTCGACCGTCACCGATGGTGAGTCGAATGGTGACGGCGACGGTATCCGGCTCCGGGTTGACGACCTGACCGACCTCCGGCCGAATAATCCCCGACTGTACGTCTCGTATGACCTTCCTTCAATCGCGTACGACACGGTTGAACTTCAGGCCGAGAGTACAACGGGATCGGCTAGTGACAGTACAACCACCACGGCCGACCGCGGTGGCGCCCTACTCGCCCCGGGCTTTGGCGCTGGCGAGTCGTTCACGGTCACGGTTACCGCCCGGAGCGGTGGGTCCGTCGTCGCCCAGGAACGCCTGTCCGTCACCGCCGATGCCACGAACCCAGGCGGCAACGACGACCTGGGAACCGGCCAGAGTGCAACTCTCGACTCGCTGCAGGTCGCCGACCGAACCAACACCCAGCAGAACGACCCACGATTCGATCTCACCTACCAGGTGAGTGGATCGGGCTCCTTCTCGACGGTTCGACTTTTCGCGCTCAACGTCAACGGTAACGGCGCCTCCGCGACGCTCCAGCGAGCAGCTCGTCAGGGCAACAATATCCGTCTCGACCCGACCGACGGCGCCAACACCGACTACCGGGTTGGCGTGCTGGTGCTTGATGACACCGGGGCGGTCGTTGACGAACGATCCTCAATCAGGCAGGCCGGCGGAACCTGATCTCGACACGCATCCACATACTGCAGCGACCGCAGTAGACTGAAGCCTGCTAGCGTTTGTTGTCACGTGGTCGTCGCCATGTGGCTCGCGGCGATCACAGGTGCAGACCATGTCGAGAGAAAATACAACGCTACCTGTCTATGTAGACGAGCCTCCGTGGTATCAATCAACAATCGAACGAATCGGCACGTATGGCCGGCGACTACAATCCGCACTGGTCTACAGTGCTGCGTATCTTGTCGCCGTCGGACTCGCCTGGTCACTCCTCGTGACGATGGCGCTGTCGCTGCCGCTGTCGCCAGCGCCGTTCGTCGTTGGACTTGTGACCTTTGGCGTGTATGCGGGTGACCGCATCACTGATGTGGATGTTGACGAGATCTCGAACCCGACGCAAGCTGCTTTCATTCGCCGTCACAAGGGAGTGCTCTCCGTTCTTTCGGCGGGCGCTTATGGGATTGCGGTGGCCCTCTCGATCCTTGGCGGCCCGCTTGCGCTTGGCATCACGCTCCTTCCAGGGGGATTCTGGGTGCTGTATGCAACCGAGTGGCTCCCGTCGCTCAGCGCCAACCTCCAGCGGCTAAAGAACATTCTCGTGCTTAACTCGGCACTTGTCGCCGGGGCATGGGCGGTTGCGGTTGTGTTCCTCCCGCTTGCCTTTGCGAACCGGCCGATGACGACGACAGCGGCACTTCTGTTCGTCTACGTCTTCGTCGATGTCTTCATTAATACCGAAATCCCGAATGTGCCGGATCGTGAAGCCGACGCCGCCGTCGGTGTCTCGACGCTGCCGGTGGTGTTCGGTGTCGCGCGAACCCGACAGATCCTGTACGTCTTGGAGGCTGCTCTGTCGGGGCTGTTGATCGTCGGACTGGCAGTCGGGCTACTCCCCGATCCCGTCGCCATCGCGACGCTCTGGGCGATGGGCTTTACGATCGCGATGACGGTATTCGTTGGACGGACGACACACTACCGCCGACTTACGATCGCCGGTGAGGTCAAACAACTCGGTGTCGTGGTACTCGTCGCCGTGCTCAACGGCGTTGGGTTGTAGTCGAACACTCACCCTGAGTTCCAATTTTTTCTGGCTGGCATTTATCCGGGCCGACAGCGTAGGGGGCAGCACCCACAGTTGCATGCTGGTGGAGGACTTGCTCGTCCCTGCATTGTTCGCCTCGCTGGCCGTCGGCTCGGCCGCGGGTATTCTCGCCTGGCGAGAACGCCCCGAGCCCGGTGCAACTCCGCTTGCGGTTTTGTTGCTTGGACAGTGCTGGTGGTCGGCGTCGTTGCTGTTCCGTGTGCAGGCGACAGGGGTTGAAGCCAAGCTGTTCTGGACGCGCATTGCGTGGATCGGCGTCATCGTCATTCCGCTGGCGTGGCTCGTGTTCGTGCTTGAGTATACCGGGCGAGACCGCTATGTGACCCCTCGGATCGTTGGTAGTCTGGCCACCGTCCCGCTCGCAACGGTGGCGTTAGTCGCCATTGAACCCTCCCAGGGACTGATCGACATCGCTTACTACCCGCCTGCGGGCCCCGGAGTCGGGCGGGTTGAGCAACAGGGTCTGTGGTACTGGGTCACCGCGGTGTATACCTACATCCTCAGTGCCGCCGGCTTGGGGCTGATCGGTACACTCCTGTTGGGTGACTCGCCGGTCTTCCGGCGTCAAGGGGCGTGGCTTCTCGGTGGCGTGCTCCCCCCATGGATCACCAACTTCCTGTTTTTGGGTGGGATCATTCCGACGGCCATTGATCCGACTCCAATCGCCTTTTCGCTGTCCGGCGTTGCGTATCTGATCGCTCTCACGCGACATCGGCTGCTCGGTAATACCCCAGCCCCCAACCGCCGGGCCCGTGAGGTGCTTCTTGAGCAGTTCTACCACGGGGCCGTTGTTGTCGACCGCAATGACTACGTCTCGAAGGTCAACAAACAATGTGAGCAACTCCTCCAGATCGACACACGCGAGGCGCTGAACGCCCCCGCCGAGGAGGTCTTACCGGAGTATGATCGCCTGCCGGAGGAGGGAGCACTTGAAAATCACGTCACGATCGGACAGCATACCGGAAGCCGTTCGTACGACGTGGTCGTGACGCGGATTACGGACGTCCGAGGGCGATACCTCGGTCAGGTGATCACCTTCCATGAGGTCACCGGGTACCTCAGACAGCAACAGCGGCTTCGGGCACTCAACCGTATCCTCCGGCATAACATTCGTACTGAGACGAACATCATCTGTGGATACGCCGAACAGCTTCCCGAACGAGAGGAGACGGCGATAATCAGAGAGCGGGCGTCTGCGATCGCCGACCTCGGGGAGAAAGGCCGTGAAGCCGTCGAACTGTTTGAATACGCCCATCAGCATACCGACCCGGCTCCGCTCAAATCACTCCTCAAACGATGTGTACAGAACAGTACCGACGATATCGACGATGTTGAGGTCACCTACCACTGGGCGGCGGCCGAGTCGGAGGTCTCTGTTCCCGAAATGCTTGAGACCGTGTTCTGTCAGTTGATCGAGAACGCCGTTGAGCACACCGACGCGCCGCGGCGGATCGACATCGCCACTGCGTACGAGCACGGCCCCGGTGGCGATCCGCAGAAGGCGACCATCCGTATCGCCGATAATGGGTCGGGAATCGACGCCTACGAACTTGAGGCTATTAAGGAAGGAACCGAGACGCCGCTGGAACACGGCAGCGGACTCGGACTGTGGATGGCGCGGTGGGGTGTCGGGATCGTTGACGGTGACCTCTCGTTCGACACCGACGACACAGGGACGACAGTGACGCTGACAGTCCCGGCGACGACGGCGACAGCATCCCCCGGCTGGGAGACAACCAGCGGACGTCGTCCCGTCGTCGGGACCTGAT